>CAZFWD010000184.1:0-4503 GCA_964522535.1 uncultured Desulfonema sp. | reverse complement strand
TAATATTTTTTTCTCTGTGCGCTCTGTGGTAAAAAATTTCTAAAAACCCGATAAGTTACTTTCTACAAAAATACCGCAAGGCGGAATAAACCGCTTTTTACGGTTCCATCAAAGGTTGTTTAATCATAATCCATAGATAAAGGAGGAGGAAGTATGCCGTTTTTTACAAAACAGGTTGTTTTGGACTTGTTCGGGGAGCTGTGGACCAAAATGATCAATGAAACCGAATTCGGGGAAAAAATGAGAGCGGAAAACCTGAGCATCATGTTCATCAGCAATGATCCGGAGGTCGTCATGTACGTGGACGGCAACGGGCCGCTGTTTGATGACGATGCGAAAGATAAGGTCGCCACCGTCACCATGAAGATGTCTTCCGATACCGCTCATTACTACTGGCTAAAAAAACTCAACGTTCCCAAGGCCCTGGCGCTTCGGCAGATCAAGGTGAAAGGCCCCGTCGGCAAGGTCCTGCAGCTCATGCCGCTGCTCAAGCCCGGACAGGCGTTGTATCCGGATTACTGCAAAAAATTTGGATTGCCCACCGACATATAGAAAGGGAAGTGCAATGAAATACTTCGATTTGAATATGAATCTGACGGAAGAGGATATGGCCTTAAGAGACGCGGCCCGGCAGTTTGCCGAAAACGAAATGCGGCCGGTTGCCAAACAGCTCGACCGAATGAGCGCTGAACAGGGGGTTGCTCCGGATTCCCCGCTGTGGCCCTTTCTGAAAAAGGCCTATTCCTTGGGTTATCATAAACTGCTTCTGCCGGAGTATTACGGCGGACTGGGCCTTTCCCCGCTTCAAACCAACATCGTCCTTGAGGAACTGGCCTGGGGGAGTTTCGGCCTGGCGCTGCTCACCACCGTGGTGTGTTTTCCGTTTTACTGCATGTGTCTGACCAACAGCGACGAATTGATCGATAAGTTTGTCAAGCCCTTCTGCGAGTGCTCGGACGGCAGCATTCGGGGGTGCTGGGCCATCACTGAGCCGGAGCACGGCTCGGACGTGATCGGCTTTACCGAAGATTTTTTTGGAAAACTCAAGGGGAGTCTTCGGGCCAAGCCCAGTGGGGACGAATACGTATTGAGCGGCCAGAAGTCCGCCTGGGTGTCCGGCGGAACCATCGCCACCCATGCCCTGCTTCATGTTCAGATTGATCCGTCCAAAGGGTTTTTCGGAAACGGCCTCTGCATCGTGCCCCTGGACCAGCCGGGCGTCTCCAAGGGCAAGGCCCTGGAGAAACTCGGCCAGCGGGACCTCAACCAGGGAGAAATCTACTTTGATGAGGTGAGAATACCCAAGGAATATATGTTTGTGGATCCGGATTTTTATGTCCCCATTTTAGATATCATCCTGGCCGCGGCAAACCTGTGCATGTCCAACTTCTCCGTGGGACTGTCCCGGGCCGCGTTTGAAGAGACGTTCAATTACAGTAAGGAGCGGATTCAGGGGGGGCGGCCGATTATCGAACATTACACCACCAAGCAGCGCCTATTTGAGATGTTTGCGCGTGTGGAAACCGGCCGCGCCATCTCCCGGGCCGCCATGGAGCTCAATTTCAACCTTTCCCCGCCCCATGTGGAATACTCTCTGGTGGCCAAGACCCAGTGCACGGAGATGGCCTTTCAAAACACCCACGAGGCCATTCAACTGCTCGGCGGAAACGGCCTGACCCGGGAATACTTAACGGAAAAGCTTTTCCGCGACGCCCGCGCCACCTTGATCGAGGACGGAAATAATGAAACCCTGACCCGTCACGGCGGGCATATCCTGATGGAAACCTATCCGCGAGCGCCGATCGATTTTTGATTTTTCCATCGTATTTGCGGGCCGTCTGAGGCCGGGCTTTTATTTAGAGGTGAATGTTATGGATTCGACCAGACCCTACTGGAACATGCAGATCGAGCCGTTGCTCAATACGCCGGAGATCCGGAAACTGCAGCTTGAAAAACTTAAAAAAATGCTCGGCCGGCTCAAAGCCAACGCGCCGTTTTATGCAAAGATGTTGTCGGAGAGCCGACTGGACCCGGACGGCTTGTCGGGTTTTGAGGAGTATTCCGATAAGATCAAACTTTTTGACAAGGCCGCGTTGCGCGCCCTGGTCATGGAATGCGGCGGAGACCTGCTCAAAACCTTAGACCAGGTGATGCCGATTTCCGTCGATGAACTGGATTTTATCGCCACCACCACCGGGACCACCGGCATTCCCACGCCCTATCCCATGACCAACAACGACATCTACAATGTCTGGGGGGAGTTTATGGCCAGAAGCGGATGGCGGGCGGGCATTCGGTCCCAGGACCGGGTGCTGTTCTGCTTTGCCCTTTCCATGGTGATCGCCGGCGTGCCCACCATGATGGGCATGCAGAAACTCGGTGTGACCATGCTTCCGGTGGGCGCGGAGGCCAAGAGCGAGCGGATTCTGCTGATGCAGGCCTTGTTTAAAGGGACCGTTTATGCGGGCACGCCGTCTCTGGCGGAATATCTGATCGAGCAGGCGCCTAAGGTTTTAAACAAACCCGTGGGGGATCTGGGATTTAAGGCTTTGATGTGCGGCGGTGAGCCGGGCGCCGGGATTCCGGAGGTCAAGAAAAAAATAGAAACCGCCTACGGCTGCCCGATCTATGATGCGGGCGCGGGCTTCGGCTGCTCCTGCGAGTATCCCGAGTACCAGGGCATGCACTGGCTGGGCGACGATCTCTGCTACTACGAACTCGTGGACCCCGAAACCAAGGCGCCTCTGCCGCTGGAAAATGGCGCCCAGGGGGAGGCCGTGTTTACCTCCCTGGAAGGGGACGGCTGGGTCATGGTGCGAACCAGCATGGGCGACATTCACCAGGTGTTCACCGATCCCTGTCCCTGCGGCCGGACCGGTTTTCGGTACAAGGTCATCGGCCGCTCCGACGACATGCTCAAGGTCAAGGGGGTGATGGTTTATCCCAGCCATATCAAGGGGGTCATCAATGAGTTTGTTCCCAAGGTGACCGGGGAGATGCGGATTATTTTAGATGAAAAACCGCCTCGAGTGGTGCCGCCGCTTAAAATCCGGGTGGAACATGCCGAAGGTGTCGACGCGGAGGCCTTGAAGATCCTCGGCGGCCAAATCGTGGAGGCCATGAGCAAAAAGCTCAAAATCAGCCCGTCCATTATCTGGGCCGAACCCGGCAGCCTGGAGCGAAGCCACTACAAGGGGCAGACCTTTGAAAAAACATACGAAGAGAAAAAATAGGAAAAATTATGCGTGAAGTTTTTGTCATCGGCGTCGGCATGACGCGGTTCGCCAAGCATTTGGATAGAAGCGTGAAAAGCCTCGCCAAAGAGGCCGTGGAGAAAACCCTTGCGGACGCGGGCCTCGGCAAGGAGAAGATCGACGCCGTCTATTTTTCCAATTCCATCTGGGGATACCAGTCGGACCAGCACTCGATCCGGGGGCAGGTGGCCTTGCGGCCGCTGGGCATCGAAGGCCTTCCCATCTATAACCTGGAAAACGCCTGCGCCGGAGGCGCAACCGCCTTTCACCTGGCCTGGTTGGGGGTGGCATCCGGTCTGTATGAGTGCGCGCTTGCCCTGGGCGCCGAGAAATTATATGATGAAGATAAAATCAAAATGTTTCGTGCGTTCTGGACGGGCATTGATATCGAAAACCTGGAAGCGCATATGACGGCGCTTCAGGAGGTCATCAAAAGCATTGATCTAAAGATTCCCGGTGAAGATGATATCGATGGGGCCGGCAAAAACAGAAGCGCCTTTATGGATGTCTATTCCGCGTTTGCCCGCTGGCATATGAGCAAATACGGCACCACCCAGAAGCAGATGGCGGTCATCGCCTCCAAAAACCATTTTCACAGCGCCATGAACCCTATGGCCCAGTATCAGAAGAAAATGAGCGTCGAAGAGATTCTGGCCGCCCGTATTGTGAGCTGGCCTTTGACGGTTCCCATGTGTGCGCCGGTAGGAGATGGGGGAGCCGCAGCGGTTCTGTGCTCTGCGGACTTCATGAAAAAACTTAAATCCCTTCGGCCGGTCAAAATCAGGGCTTCTGTTCTGGGCTCCGGGACCAACCGCAGCCTTGAAGAAGAAAATTTAGATATTGCCTGCCGGCTTTCAAAAAAGGCGTATGAAATGGCCGGCGTGGGCCCAAAAGATATCCATGTGGCGGAGGTCCATGACGCCACCGCCTTTGGCGAGCTGCATCAAACCGAGGCTTTGGGCTTTTGTACCCTGGGCCAAGGCGGTCCGTTTGCCGAATCCGGCGCCACCCAACTGGGCGGGAAAATTCCAATCAATGTTTCCGGCGGTCTGGAATCCCGGGGCCATCCCATCGGCGCATCCGGCCTGGGCCAGATCCATGAACTGGTGACCCAGCTCCGCCACGAAGCCGGACCCCGGCAGGTTGAAAACTGCCGCCTGGCCTTGGCGGAAAACGGCGGCGGCAACCTGGCCTATGAAGAAGCGGCCATGGGGATTCACATTCTGGAACGGTCTGCATAATCGAACCT
>CAZFWD010000183.1:0-6965 GCA_964522535.1 uncultured Desulfonema sp. | reverse complement strand
ATCTCTATGATGTGTTCCGGATCACCCCTTATGAATCCGCGGCGGGAACACGGAAGATGGTCAATATTCCCTGGGGATTTTACAACCGCTTCTATAATGTTTTCATTCCGCCGGGCACGGCGGAAGGGGCCATCCTGCGTTTAAAAGGCCTGGGCAGGCAGATGCCCGACGGCCAAAGGGGAGACCTTTTTTTAGAGGTTCAGATCGACCGGTCCTGGTGAGGTGCAGGCTGGGCGGAAGCTTATATAAAAAAGCGGGCTACGGCATCAGGCTGGAGACGTGGTCCCGTCCGCTCTCTTTGGCCAGATACATGGCCTGGTCGGTCCGTTTGACAAAGTCGGTCATCGTTTCCTCGGGCTGGTATTCGCTGACGCCGATGCTGACGGTTATTTTTTGGGGGTTTGCCGCATCCAAAAATTCATTTTTAACGGTTTGATTGATTCGCCGGGCAACGGTCAGGGCCGCGTCACAGGGGGTTTCCGGCAGGATCACCGTGAACTCCTCCCCTCCGAACCGGTATGCGGTATCCATGGTTCTCAGACAGGCGGTGATGAGCTTGGCGATCTCATGAAGGATTTTGTTCCCCTCCAGATGACCGTAAGTATCGTTGTAATGTTTGAAGCGGTCGATATCGATCAGCAGCAGCGACAGGGGATGTCCGAAGCGCTGCACACGGTTTATCTCGCCTTCCAGCTGATGATAGAAATGCCGGCTGTTGTAAAGCTTTGTCAGATCGTCGGTGATCACCAGTTCCTTCAGCTTCTCAAGCATGACGGTCCTCTGCCGGGTGAGATCCCGCTGCTTGAGGACCCGTTTCAGGCGGAGGTTCAGCTCTTCGAACTTGACCGGCTTGAAAACAAAATCGTCCGCGCCCCGGTTGATGGCCTCTTCGTAGGAATAGGAGTCGGCATAACCGGTCATCACAATGATATCCGAATCGTAATTGTCCTTTATGCGCTGGGTCAACTCCAGGCCGTTCATGCCGTTTAGTCGAATATCGGTGATGATGACGTCCACATGATGGGTTTTCATGAAATTCAATGCCTCTTCGGCGCTTGACACCGAAAAGGCATTATAATCGCGAATGTTTAAAAACTCCTGGGTGGAGTTGCGTATGGCCTCGTCGTCATCCACAACCAGAATATAGGTTTCCATCATCAAGAGAATCCCTCAACCGGTTTTGTTTAAGCCTTGCCCGTGTTGACATCATTCGGTTTAGCTGATAATGAAAAATGTCTTTGCGATTGCAAAAAATACTGTCACAGGCCGGATGGATTGTCAAACTTCTTTTGCAGCTCCATCCCTCAAGCGATGGTTTTTGTCGATAGATCAAGGGTTGGCGTTTACCACATGATCAATATACGCAATTTCAGCATTATCGCCCACATCGACCATGGGAAAACCACCCTGTCCGACCGGTTGATCCAGAAAGCCGGACTCGTATCCAATCGTGACTTCAGGGAACAGATGCTTGACAGCATGGATATCGAGCGGGAAAGGGGGATCACCATTAAGAGTCAGACCGTGTGTCTGCCGTATACATCGGCGGACGGGCGGCTGTATCACCTGAACCTGATCGACACCCCGGGGCATGTTGATTTCAGCTACGAGGTGTCACGCGCCCTTGCCTCCTGCGAAGGGGCGCTGCTGCTGGTGGATGCGACCCAGGGGGTGGAAGCCCAGACCATTGCCAACCTTTACCAGGCGCTTGAAAATGATCTGGAAATCCTTCCGGTCATCAACAAGATCGACCTTGCCTCTGCGGATATCGATACGGCGAGAGACCAGATCGCCGAGGAGCTTGGGCTTGATCCGGACAGCGCAATCCTCTGTTCCGCCAAAGAGGGGCTCGGTATCGATGATCTGCTTGAGGCGGTGGTAAGGTTTTTTCCGCCGCCCGCCGGCAGCCCCGACGAACCGCTGAAGGCGTTGATTTTTGATTCCGAGTACGATGCCTACCGGGGCACGATTGTGCATTTTCGCATTTTCCAGGGCAGGATTCGACCCGGGGACGAGATCGTTTTTATGTCCAACCGGGCCGCTTACACGGTGGAGGAGGTGGGTGTTTTTCAGCTCAAGCGGGTGCCCTTAAAGGCGCTTTGCGCCGGAGACGTCGGGTATATGATCGCGGGCATTAAAACGGTCAGCGACACCCGGTGCGGCGATACCGTGACCCTGAAACATCAGCCGTGCGACGCGCCCCTGCCGGGTTTTAGGGAAAAGAAACCGGTTGTTTTCTCCTCCTTGTATCCCGTGTCCACCGATGATTACCCGGAGCTGGCGACCGCCATTGAAAAATTGAAGCTCAATGACGCCTCCCTGGTTTATGCCAAGGATTCCTCTGCGGCCCTGGGGTTCGGTTTCCGTTGCGGGTATCTCGGGCTTTTGCATCTGGAGATCGTTCAGGAAAGACTGGAGCGGGAATACGGCCTTTCGCTGATCCTCACCGCTCCATCGGTGGCGTATCAGATTGAAATGACGGACGGCTCCGTGATGATGATCGACAACCCCGCGCTTTATCCCGATTCCATGAAGATTGAAAAAACAAAAGAGCCTTTTATTCGCGCATCCATCATCATTCCGGACCGGTACATGGGGCCCGTCATGAGCCTTTGCCTGGAGCGAAGGGGGATCAATACGAACTATCAGTATTTCAGCAGCAGCCGCATGGAAATGATATTCGATCTTCCGCTTGCGGAGGTGGTTTACGATTTTTACGACCGGCTGAAGTCGGTCACCCAGGGGTATGGCTCGTTTGATTACGAGCTGATCGATTACCGCGACACGGATCTTGTCAAGGTGGATATCCTGGTGAACGGGGAGCGGGTCGATGCCCTTTCCCAGCTGGTTCACAGGGACAGGGCGATTGAACGGGCCAGGTTCGCCTGTGAAAGGCTGCAGAACGAGATCCCCCGGCAGATGTTCAAGATCGCACTGCAGGGCGCGATCGGCGCGAAAATCATCGCCCGAAAAACCATTTCGCCGTTCCGCAAGGATGTCACCGCCAAGTGCTACGGCGGGGATATCACCCGGAAGCGCAAGCTGCTTGAGAAACAGAAAAAGGGGAAGAAACGGATGAAAATGGTGGGCAATGTCATGATTCCCCAATCCGCGTTTCTGGCTGTGTTAAGAAGCAAGGAGTAGCCCGCTCGGCACTTATTCCCCGATCATCTCAAAGCGGTTAAAGAAAAATCCGATCTCAAAGGCCGCGGTTTCCGGGGCGTCCGAGCCGTGGACGACGTTTTTCTCGATGTCTGTGGCGAACTCCCTGCGGATGGTCCCTCCGGCCGCCTTCCGGTAGTCGGTGGCGCCCATCAGGTCTCGATTTTTTTCAATGACGTTTTCCCCCTCAAGGACCATGGCGACGATCGGACCGGATGACATAAAATCCGTCAAACTGTCATAAAACGGGCGCTCCCGGTGCACCGCGTAAAACCCTTCGGCCTGCTGCTTGGTCATTTTCAGCATTTTTATGGCAATGATGCGAATGCTGTTTTCTTCAAACCGTTTGACCACCGCCCCGATCAGGCCCCTGGCCACCCCATCCGGTTTGATGATGGACAATGTCCTTTCCATGCGTTAAACTCCTTTTTGTCGGTCATGGGTTTTGATACACGAAGGAGCAGGAGATAACAAAACCTTAAAATCAAGTCAAGCATTGATGTCGAGTGAGCTCGGCAGGGCGAACCCGAAGAGTACGAGGGGGACGGATATGAATCCGATTATCGGCCGGATTGAATTGATGCGAGGCGACATCACCCGTCTGGATGTGGATGCCGTTGTCAACGCCGCGAACAAGACCCTGCTGGGCGGGGGCGGGGTCGACGGCGCGATCCACCGGGCGGCCGGGCCCAATCTCCTTGAGGAATGCCGAACCCTGGGCGGATGCCAGACCGGCGAGGCAAAAATAACCAAAGGGTACAACCTGCGGGCGCGGCATGTCATTCATACCGTGGGTCCGGTCTATAGCGGCAGGCCCGAGGACAGCCGGCTGCTGTCAAGCTGCTATGCGAACAGCTTAAGGCTTGCGGCGGAAAACAACCTGCGTTCCATTGCCTTTCCCGCCATCAGCTGCGGGGTCTACGGGTATCCCATTGAAGAGGCATGCCGGATCGCCATCGACACCACCATCGATTTTTTAAAAAATAATGATTCCCTCCAAAAAGTGATTTTTATTCTTTTTTCAACCTTCGACCACAAGATATACCAGGCCTATCTTCAGTCCCTTGATTAATCCGGAATGGCATCATAGGGATTATGTTTGATGGAGTCGTAAAAAATCCATAAAAAAAATTAAATTTTTTCATTTTTTTTATCGTTTCCGCAGCATCAGACTTCCCACGGAATAACCCGCACCAAAGGAACAAATCACGCCGATATCTCCTTTTTCAAGGTCATCATTAAATTGATCAAAAGCTATGATTGAACCCGCGGAGGCGGTATTTGCATAACGATCCAGGATGGTCGGTGCGAGTTTTTGCGGTGCGCCTCCGGATAAAAGCTGCTTGATCACCAGTTTATTCATGTTAATATTCGCCTGGTGGAGCCAAAACCTCTTTATATCGGCTGGACTGACGCCAATTTTTGCCAGATGTCTCTTGATATGGTTTGCGGCAATGGTGCTGACTTCCTCAAACACTTTTCGTCCCGCCTGATGAAATAGTTTATCCCAGCCATAGGGATTTGCATCCGTGACATGCGACATGTAACCGAAATTGGAACGGATATTACTTGAAAACCGGGTCATCGCACCAGCGCCCAAAATTTCAAAACTTTTTTCCGAGGTGCATGTTTCCTCGGTTTCCACGATGACGGCAGTGCTGACATCACCGAAAATAAAATGGGTATCCCGGTCGCAAAAATTCACCTGGGGAGTCATAAGTTCCGGGCTTACGACCAGCACGCACCCGGCCGAACCTGCAAGAATGCTTTCATATGCTCGCTGGAGCCCGAAAGTAGCCGCCGAGCAGGCTGCCAGCATGTCAAAGCCGAAACCGCTGATGCCCAGCGCATGCTGCACCTCAATGGCGATGGCGGGATAGGCCCGTTGAGTATAGGCGCAGGATACAATGACGGCGTCAATATCGGCGGCGGTTTTGTCTGCGGCCTCCATTGCATTTTGAGCTGCTTGGACCGCCATCTCAGCCTGATTACTGAGCTCTTCCTCGCCGCGTTCCCTGATTTTCGGCCGCATGCGATTGATGTCCAAGATGCCTTCCTTGTCATACACATACCGACATTGAATTCCGGACGCCTTTTCAATAAACCGGGCACTGGAAAACGGCTTTTCATCGATTTTTCCGGATGTAATTTCTGATCGATGATCCGCATTGTACTTTTCCACATAGGCATTGTAGCTTGCCACCAGCTCTGTGTTTGTGATCACATTTGGCGGGGTCCAGACCCCCGAACCGCTGATGACAACCGTTGCTGTTGAAGCCTTCATCATATCTGTTATGCCCCTGTAATTTTTTTCCATTGAGACGACTGAACCAGGATTAAATTCGGAAACTTAATTTGCACCTCTTTTGGGAATACAACCGCGCATGCAATGAATCGACCGTCATGACTTAAACTGATATTCATATTTTCCTTTTCGCCCTTGTAATAAACCATTGGAGGCCCGAAACCCGAATGTAATTTATGCCGTCGAATATCAATATTTGTCGGATCCTTGCGGATACAGGCTGCGATACATTCCGCTGCCAGCCGTCTGGCGCAGGCCGATTCTTGAATAGCAGTTGAGCACTTGGGGTATTCGCCCGCCGAAGGGATGGTCCGAATACACCATATCATGTGGTCCGAATTTCTGTCGCGGCCCGTTGTCCCGATGCAATGAACATAATCCTCATGAAAAAAAAATCGTATCTTCACAAAACCGACGGGGGTAGTTACAAGACCTAATAAAGCCGTGCGGGGATTCATGGACACACCCGAATATAAAGTAATCGGGTATTTCCGGGGTGCGGACGACACATCTGGGTGTGTTTTGCTGACAGCTTTATATCCAGTCTCTTTGGCGGCCCAGAATGCCCACAAAAGTGTATCTGGTTGTGCTGAATGCAATAGCGCCGTCTGCTCCGTCGGAGTCAGCACCTTTTTGACAAACCGGCTGTCCCTGCTTTTACCGATCGCGGCCGTTGTTTTCAGATCAACAATGTCATTGCCCACATGACGCAAAATAGTGTTTTTCCATTGCGGACAAATGCCGCACGATCTGGCCGGCGCAATCCCTCTGTGCCCTGAGCCCCTTGAATTCGGTTTGCGGGAAATATTGTTCCACCATCATGGTAAAGGTTTCCCCATATCGCGGATAATTGCTATACCTATTCTGCCCGTCCCCGCGGAGATAAATGCACATAACCCGGCATTTAGGTATGCTGCAAAACAGCCGGCCTACGCCATATGAAAAATTTTCGGTATTAACCCGTCCTGTCCGGGAACGGGTTCCTTCGGGAAAAATCATCAAATTTTCGCCTTTTTTCATCAGAAAGGTGCATTTTGACATGGCGGATTTTAGGGCATCGCGGTCACCACCGCGGATAACGGAAATGCACTTGGTCAGGTAGCAGGCAAAGCCTACAAAAATATTTCGATTAAAGTTCATCTTTTCCGGTACGTTCCAGGGCAGCATACGATAGCAAAACAGATACCGGCGGATCGGCATCATGGCGTAAGTCAGTATTACAGAATCAATCATGGTCAGATGATTGGCGCAAATCAACCACGGTCCCGCATGCTCAACCATGAGGGATTTGACCGTTTTTCTGATATTTTTTAGATTCCGTAGCCGATAACGGACCGTCTTTAAAGCAAAAAAAGCAAGAGGGGCGGTGACGAATATACCCAGTCGCCCCATGAAGTACTGGAGGTAAAATAAAAGTTTTGCCTTTTTATTCATCCTATTGAGTGACAAGCAATTTGCGCTCAATAACAGCCACGGCATCCCCGATCGTTTTAATCTG
>CAZFWD010000182.1:0-11858 GCA_964522535.1 uncultured Desulfonema sp. | reverse complement strand
TTCCCCACCCCGCCCGCGCAAAAGGGCATCCCCCTTCCCCCGACGAATAGGTTTTCGTTGAGGACTCCCCGGAGCGGGCCCGCCACAGGGATATCCTTGTTGTTGAAGCTGACCCTGCCCATGTCCACCGACACCATGGACCCGTTTTCGTGCACCCGGGATTGCACCACCCCGCCGAGGGTATGAATCGTAAAGGCCCTGTTCGAAACCAGCCCCTTGTCCCACAGGTAACGGGAAAAGAGGCGAAGCCCGTTGCCGCTTTTTTCCGCCTCGCTTCCGTCCGGATTGAATATTTTTACCGCAAAATCCGCGGCCTTGTTTTTCAGAGGGCCAAGCAGGATGCCGTCGGAACCGATCCCATAGTTTCGATGACAGAGCAGCCGAACCTGAAGCTTCGACAGCCGATCCACCCCGTCGGCCGGGTCGATGATGAGATAGTCATTGCCGAGTCCATGGTATTTATAGAATTTCATTTCAAACCGGATTATCCGCAAGCGCGCGCCATGAATAAAAAACGCCCTTTTTTGAGAAAAATGCGGCAGTTTTTCCGCCCGCGCGGTGCCCGTGCGCCATGCGTATCGGGAAAATCGGCCGCTTTGATGATATAACCTAACCCCATGTCCATGCCATGTCAATTGATGTTTTTGTCAAAGGCGCGTGTCTTAAAGGCTTTTGCGAACCGCCCTGTTGGTTTTGCGGGTTTCTTTCTTCCTCGCATTATTGCTTGATAAAATCATTGGTTTGCATTAAAACAGCCCCATGGGCTACGTGTGTAATTATCGAGATGCGGTGGCATACGACCGATGGCTGCAAAGCAGTCGAAATAAAACCATGCTGGCGCTTGAGCACCGGTTGATGACGAACATGGTTCAGCCTTTTCTCAGCAAAAGGCTGCTTGATATCGGCTGCGGCGCCGGCGCCAGCCTGATGCCGTTTTTGGGCAGGGGCATGCTGCTCACCGGTCTGGACCCGTCTGTTTACATGCTGGATATCGCCCGGCGGCGTCTGGGACAACGGGTGGATCTTCATGCCGGGTACGCCGAGAACCTTCCTTTTGATGACAACGCGTTTCATTATGCCGTCCTCTGCCTGGCGCTGGAGTTTACGGAAGACCCTGAAAAGGCCGTGGCCGAGGCCTGCCGGGTGGCCAAGGATGGGGTGTTTATCGGATTCATGAACAAGTACGCCATCCTGTCCGTGTACCGGCGAATCGGCGGCAGGTTCCAAAAAACAATCTACAGCCATGCCCGTTTTTTTTCCATCCTTGAGGTCAGAAACCTCTTTTATTCACTTTTGGGGGAGGTCCCGGTTTCCTGGCGGACGGTCTGCCAGTTCCCCGGAACCCCGGACAATCAACTTATCTGCCGCATTGAAAACTCGAGGATTGCGCAAAAAAGTCCTTTTGGTGCGTTTGCCGGGGTGATGGCGCTCCCGGTGCCCCGTTTCCGGACCACTCCCCTTACCCTGACCTGCGGGGCCGGTCAGGGCGCGCCGCCGGGCGGCCGGGCCATCGTTTGCCCGGGGGATTTGAAAAACCATAAGGAGTTATCATGATGGCTTTATTTTATCTTGAAAAGCCTGGTCCTCTGGGCCAGGCTTTTTATCCGGCCCAGGGGTTGGGCATATGAAGGGAGGGCGTTATGGAAGCCTTGCTTTATGAGTCGCTGGCGGATGATCAGGTGCAATGCAACCTGTGCAGCCACCGCTGCATCATCAAGGAGGGGCGCCGGGGCATCTGCAACGTTCGGGAAAACAGAAAGGGAACCCTGGAAACCCTGGTGTATGACAGGCTGATCGCGAGCCATATCGATCCGATTGAGAAAAAACCCCTGTTTCATTTTTATCCCGGCAGCCTTTCCTATTCCATCGCCACCGCAGGCTGCAATTTCAGGTGCAGGTTCTGCCAGAACGCCGAAATCTCGCAGATGAAGCCAGATCCTGATGGAACTGTCATGGGGAATCCGGGTTCGCCGGAAGATATTGTCGAGGGCGCGTTGCGGGGAGGGTGCCGAAGCATCGCGTATACCTACACCGAGCCCACGGTATTCTTTGAGCTTGCGCTGGAAACCTCCCGGCTGGCCCATCAGCGCGGCATCAAGAACGTGTTTATCACCAACGGATACATGTCGGCCGAGGCGCTGGATATGATCAGCCCGTTTCTGGATGCGGCCAACGTGGATTTAAAGGCCTTTACCGATGATTTTTACAAAAAGCAGTGCAGCGCAAGGCTTTCGCCGGTGCTGGAGACCCTGAAACGGATGAAGGCGCTGGATATCTTCGTGGAGGTCACCACCCTTTTGATTCCGGGCTTAAACGATGATTCACAGGAGTTAACGCAACTGGCCGCCTTCATCGCAGACGATCTGGGGGATGAAACCCCCTGGCACATCAGCCGGTTTCATCCGACCTACCGGCTGATGGACCGCCCCCCGACCCCGCTGGATACCCTTCGCAGCGCCAGGGATATCGGAATAAAGGCCGGGCTCAGGTATGTGTATACGGGAAATGTTCCCGGGGAGAGCAGTGAAAGCACCTTCTGCTATCAGTGCGGCGGGATGCTGGTTTCCCGGCGGGGGTTTTACGTGGAGAAAAACCGGGTGACCCATAACCGGTGCCCGGACTGCGGGGCGGTCATACACGGGGTGGGGCTGTCGATGTGAGCGGTCAGGGTCTGCTGAAGGCGCCCGTCAAGGCGTTTGTGGGCAAGGGGTTGATGTACGGCCGAATGATCCGGTTCAGCCATACGGTCTTCGCGCTGCCGTTCGCCCTTTCCGCCGTGGTGCTGGCCCAGCGGACCCACTCCCTGCGCGCAAGCGATCTGTTCTGGATCCTGATCGCCATGGTGGCGGCCCGGTCCGCGGCCATGGGGTTTAATCGGATCGCGGATGCCGAGTTGGATCGCCGCAACCCCCGGACCCGGCACCGGGATATTCCCGCCGGCCGAATGCCGCTTGCTTCCGCGGCCCTGTTTGTGGCTGTTTCTTCGCTGATCTTTATGCTATCCGCCGCCATGCTCGGAAGGCTGTGTTTTTATCTGTCCATTCCGGCCCTGGCCGTTCTTTTTTCATACTCCTACACCAAACGGTTCACCCGCTGGTGCCACCTTTATCTTGGGTTTGCCATTTCCATGGCGCCCATGGGCGCCTGGATTGCAGTCACCGACCAATTTTCCTGGAAGATCGCATGGCTCTGCCTTGCCCTGATGACCTATATCGCCGGTTTTGATATGATCTATGCCTGCCAGGACATCGATTTTGACAAAGACCAGGGGCTGTTTTCCATTCCGGCCCGGTGGGGGGTGAAAACCGCGCTATCCTTGTCCGCCATGCTGCATTTCGTTTCATTGGTCTGTTTTTTTATAATTTACATTGTATTTGATCTGCACCTGATCTATCTGGGAACCGTGGTCCTGATCGGGGGGCTTTTTATGGTGGAACATCGGCTCGTCAACCCTGACGATTTATCGAACATTCAGGTGGCGTTTTTTCATGTTAACAGCATCATATCCGTTGTCCTGTTTCTAGGGATTTTGGCGGATGAACTGGTGAGGCGATGGAACTGAAACAGAAGCTTGTCGTGGCGGTATGCGGCGCATCCGGCGTTATTTACGGAATCCGGCTGCTGCGGGCGCTCGTCGTTCATCCGGTGGAGGTGTTCCTTGTGGTTTCTTCGGCCGGCCGGGGGGTCATGGACCATGAAATCGGCAAAATGGCGGAACCGGTGCATCGATTTTTGAAGAACAGCGGCGCCCAGTTTCATGAGCAGGCGGCAATTTTCGAGATCGATCCGGATGATTTTTTTGCCCCCATTGCCAGCGGTTCCTTTCGTCATGACGGGATGGTGATTGCCCCCTGCTCCATGAATACCCTGGCGGCCATCGCCTCCGGCATCACGGACAACCTGATTCACCGGGCGGCCGATGTCTGCCTCAAGGAGCGGCGGCCCCTGATCCTGCTGCCCCGGGAAACCCCGCTCAGCCGGATTCATCTGAAGAATATGCACAGCCTGGCAAAAGTCGGTGCCGTTATCATGCCGCCCTGTCCGGGGTTTTACAATCGGCCGCAGACCATAGACGACCTGGTGGATTCCGTTGTGGCTAGAGTGCTGGATCATCTTGGGCTCAGCCACAACCTGTCGAAACCCTGGCAGGGGAAGGAAGGTTGAATTGGCCTTTATGTTTACACGGCCCGATTCAGTAACCGGCCTGTCCTGGCAGGAGCTGCTGTCCATGAGTGTCGTCACCGCCGGGCAGCTTGCAGCGGTGCTGCCGGTGGAGAAGGCAGCCGTCGCCGCGGTCATTCGAACCTATCCCTTGCGGATCAACCCCTATGCGCTGTCCCTGATCAAGGAAAAAGACGACCCCCTCTGGCGGCAGGCGGTTCCGGATCTAAAGGAGCTTGATCCGGAAACCGGCCTGAGCCCGGACCCGCTATGGGAAGAGGCGCAATCCCCGGTGCCGTACCTGATTCACCGGTATCCGGATCGGGTGGTGTTTATGGTATCCAATCAGTGCGCCATGTACTGCCGGCATTGCATGCGAAAGCGGCGGGGGGGGGGGCCGGCGGGCATAACGGAAACCGCCATAGACGCAGGGATTGCCTACATCAGCGACCAACCCGCCGTAAAGGATGTCATTCTTTCCGGCGGGGACCCGCTGCTGCTGGAAGATGACCGGCTTGGCGAGATCCTCAAGCGGCTTCACAGGATCGGGCATGTCGAGCTGCTCCGCATTCATACCCGGACGCCCTGCACCCTGCCCCAGCGGATCACCGGTCCGCTGGTGGAGATGCTTAAGCGGTTTTTCCCGTTGTATGTGAATATTCAGTTCAACCATCCGGATGAAATCACGCCGAGGTCCGAAAAGGCCTGCCGAATGTTGGCGAATGCCGGGATTCCGCTGGGCTGCCAGACCGTTCTGCTCAAGGGGGTCAATGATGATCCCGGTGTGATGATGCGGCTGATGCGGGCGCTTTTGCGGATACGGGTAAAACCGTATTACCTGCATCACACGGATCCGGTGCGAGGGACGCGCCACTTCCGGACATCCGTCGACAAGGGGCTTGCCATCATGCAGGCGCTTCGGGGAAATCTGTCCGGGATGGGTGTCCCTTCGTATATGATCGACCTGCCTGAGGGCGGAGGCAAGGTGCCGCTGCTTCCTGCGTATGTGCTTGGCAGGGATAAAGACCGCCTGACCGTAAGAAATTATCAGGGAAAAGTTTTTGCCTACCCGCTCTGATGGCGCCCGCCCCTTTTCTTTATATCTACGATGACCGGTCTGTACCTGCCGGTTTTTCTCGCCTTTCGGTCTTTGAACAGGATGATGCCCAGGGCGATAAAAAAGGCGAAAAATCCGCACCCCGCCGCGTATGCGGAATGATTTCCGCTGAAAGCGGCGGCCAGATAATCCCCCAGTAGCGCCCCGGCGATCATGGCGAGGATGGGAAACACGAAGAGGAAGAAGGACAGGCCGATCAGCCGGCTGGTTTTAAAGGAAATGACCACGGTATCCCCCACCCGCGCGTTGACGGGGTTTTGTACCTCCACCGCCATCTGCTCGCCGTCCTCCACGGCGGTGCAGCGCCCTCTTTCGGAACAGGACTCACATGCCGAACACCGGGAAACCCTGACTTGGGCGGAGGATGGATTCACTTTTGTGATAATACCTTCTGTTGTCACCATTTTTTTATCAGGCCGACGGTTGATCCGCAAAGGGGGTTGAATGTTTGCGGCAAGTAGGGTATTTTTTTACGCGACTCTCGACTCATGGTATATCCTATAAATCTTTTCCCGGGGAAGGATCAACCTTTATTCGTTTTTTAAGGGGCGGCATGAAACCTTATTTGCAGCGAGTGCGCGAGGCATCGGATTTTTTAAAGGCAAGGATTGGGCATCCCATCGCTTTGGGGATTATGACCGGGACCGGGCTGGGGGAGAGCGTCGCCGGGCTTGCCATAAGTGCATCATTGGACTATACCGAGATTCCGCATTTTCCCCGATCAACGGTTGAAAGCCACTATGGCATGCTGATTGCGGGCAGCCTGGAGGGGGTTTCCGTGGTGGCCATGCAGGGAAGGTTTC
This sequence comes from uncultured Desulfonema sp., assembly GCA_964522535.1. Classification (GTDB taxonomy): domain Bacteria; phylum Desulfobacterota; class Desulfobacteria; order Desulfobacterales; family Desulfosalsimonadaceae; genus DYLE01. The sequence continues at coordinate 5,777 of CAZFWD010000182.1, read as the reverse complement.
ATCTCTACGAAGGGTATGCGCCGTCGGCCGTCGTGTTTCCGGTGCGGGTGATGCAGGAACTGGGGGTTCGAACCCTGATCCTGTGCAATGCCGCAGGCGGTTTAAACCCGGCGTTTTCTTCGGGGGATATCATGGGGATTGCGGACCATATCAACCTGACCGGCGAGAATCCGCTGATCGGACCGAACGAGGAGGCCTGGGGGATCCGGTTTCCCGATATGACCGCGGTATATGACCCGGTGCTGACCGGTCTGGCGGAGCAGACGGGCCGGTCCGGCGGGTTCCCGGTGCATCGGGGGGTATACGGGGCCTTAAAGGGCCCGTCCCTTGAACCCCCCGCGGAAACAAGGTATTTGAGTCGAATCGGAGCCGATGCGGTGGGGTTTTCCACGGTTTTAGAGGCGATTGCCGGTGTGCATGCGGGGATGCGCATCCTCGGGCTTTCCACCATCACCAACATCCATGATCCCGACCGGCCCAAACCCCATACGGTCGAGGAGATCATCGCGGTGGCCGAAAAAGCGGCCTTTAAACATTCGGCGATCATGACGTTCGTGGCCAGGGAGCTGAAAATAAATGGCGGTATATGATATTTTTGTGAAAAACGGTATCGTTTTGACCATGGATGCCGAAGACCGGATTATCGGGGATGGCGCGGTGGGGATCATCGGGGATGCTATCGCGGATATCGGCCCGGCGGACCGGTTTTTTGAATCTGAGGCCCGGAAGGTCATCGATGCAGAAGGCGGGATCATCATGCCGGGCCTGATCAACACCCATACCCATGCCGCCATGACCTGCTTTCGAGGCCTGGCCGACGACCTGGACCTGATGACCTGGCTCAATGACTATATCTTTCCCGCCGAAGCCCGGCTGGATTACGACAAGGTCCACGCCGGATCCCTGCTGGCCTGCGCCGAGATGCTGCTTTCCGGAACCACCTGCTTTTCAGACATGTACCTGTTCGAGGACGCCGTGGCCGAGGCGGCGAAAAAGGCCGGGATGCGGGCGGTGGTGGGGGAGGTGCTTTATGATTTTCCGTCTCCCAACTATGGTTCAATAGACCGGGGGTTTGCCTATACCCAGGAGTTGATTGCCAAGTGGCAACACGATCCCCTGGTGAAAATCGCCGTGGAGCCTCATTCCCCCTATCTCTGCGCCCCGGAGCTGCTGGCCCGGGCCGATGAGATTTCCGGGCAGTACGGGCTTCCGCTGATCATGCATGTGGCCGAGACCGAATCCGAGGCCGCTCAGGTTCGGGAAAAATACGGGAAGACCCCGGTGGCGCATCTTGCCGAGATCGGAATGTTATCTCCGCGCCTGGTGGCCTGTCACGGCGTTATTCTTTCCGATGAAGAGATCGCGCTTTTGAAGTCTCATGATGTGAAGGTGTCCCATAACCCCGAGAGCAACATGAAGCTCGCCTCGGGAATCGCGCCGGTTCCGGCGCTGGTTTCCGCCGGGGTGTGCGTGGGGCTGGGCACGGACGGATGCACCAGCAACAACAACCTGGATATGTTTGCGGAGATGGACATGGCGGCCAAGGTTCACAAGGTGAACTGCCTGGACCCGACGGTGATGGACGCCCGCACCGTGCTTCGCATGGCCACCCTAAAAGGCGCCGAAGTCTTGGGGCTGGATAAGATAACCGGTTCACTGGAGCCGGGGAAAAAGGCGGACCTGATCGTTATAGATACCCGCAAGCCGCACCTGACCCCCATGTACAACGTTTATTCCCATCTGGTTTATGCCGCCCAGGGAAACGACGTCAGGACCGCGATCATCAACGGTGAGGTGGTGATGGCGGATCGAAAGCTTCTGACCCTGGATGTGGAGCGGGTTATGGCGGATGTCAACCGGATCGCAGATGGAATAAAAAACGGTTAAATTGCACGTTTTGGGTTGAATTGGAATGGCCTGTTGCGGTATAGAATAATTATTAATAGCAACTTGAAATACTTATAGATTTCATGGGTCTGACGTTTCGCTTGCGCGCGCAGTGGTGTTGAGGCCTTGGCCAGGCAAAGGGGGATTAAATTGAATCTGAAAGGGGTTATCGCGCTTTTCCTGACGATCGTTTTTTGTTTTTATACGCCGGGGGTTTCCCGCGCTTCCAGCGAGGATGCTCAGACCAAAGGCAGTCCCTTGGCCGAAGGCGACGATGCGTCGGCGGCGTTTTCAGGATTCGAGGCGTTTGATGAGTTTGAACAGGCGGCTGCCGTCGAGGTGTTTGATCCCTTAAGCGGTTATAACCGGCTTATGACCCAGGTCAATGACAGGATCTACTTCTGGGTGCTGAAGCCGGTCGCCCGGGGATACGGCATGGTCATCTGTGAACCCGCCCGGCGGGCCATCGATCGGTTGTACACCAATCTTTCGTTTCCCATCAGACTGGTGAACAACCTGCTGCAGTTAAAGTTCAAGCGGGCCGGCATAGAGAGCGCGCGTTTCGGCGTTAACACCACGGTTGGCGTTTTAGGGCTGTTCGATCCGGCCAAATCCCGACTGAACCTGGAGGCCTGTCCGGAGGATTTCGGTCAGACCCTGGGGCACTATGGCGTGGGCAGCGGGTTTCCCATTGTCCTGCCGGTGCTGGGCCCGTCCAATGTCCGGGATTTCTGCGGCATCTTTCCGGACCTGATGATGCATCCGGTGATGTATTTCAGGGGCCACGATATCGACAGGTACAGCTGGGCCGTGGGGGTCCATGACCGGATCAACTGGGTATCGCTTCATATCGGTGAATATGAAACCCTTCGCCGGGATGCGGTCGATCTGTATATTTTTCTACGGGACGCCTACGAACAGAACCGGAACAAACAGATTGAGGAGTAGCCGATGCCGAGAAAGGTTGTTTGCCTGGTTTTCATGATGCTGCTTTTTGTCCGACCGGCCTGGGCGGGTCCGAAAGAAGCGGTGGAAGCCCTTCTTAAAACAAAGGTGGATGCGGTTTTGAGTATCCTTGAGGAGGAGGGTATCGACCAGACCCAAAAGAATGAAAGAATCATGGAAACCATTGAACCCCTCATCGATTTCATCCTGATGGCGAAACTGGCCCTGGGCCGGTCGAACTGGTCAAGGCTGGACATGCCGCAGCAGGAAGGGTTCATTGATCTTTTTGTGAAGCGCCTGAAGGCATCCTATCTTGATAAAAGTTCCTTATATTCCGGCCAGCAGGTTATTTACAAGCCCGGGGTTCTGGTCGGCGACAAGGTTTATGTTCCGACGGAGATCGTTTCCCAAAACAAGAAGGTGGAGGTTCAATACAAGTTTTATGCTTCCCCTGACGGCTGGCGCGTTTATGACGTGGAGATCGACGGGGTTAGTCTGGTTAAAAGCTACCGTTCACAGTTTAATGAGATCCTGAGCAGCGGTACGGTCGAGGACCTTTTTAAGGAACTGGAAAAAGCGTCGGCGGAGTGAAGTTTTGCTCGTTTTCGGCCTTCGGTGCCCGGCGGGATAGGGGTTTATGCTCAAATCGGATTCATTGATCGCCCGTTTTTTCGATGCCTCGGTGATTACCCGCCCCCGGATTGTCCTTGCCTGTGTGTTGAGCATCGTCGCGGTTCTGGGATACTTTACAAAAGATTTCCGGATCGACGCATCCTCCGAAACCTTAATTCAGGAGGACGATACGGCGCTTCGTTACGCCCGCCTGATTTATTCCCGTTACGGCATTTCCGATTTTCTGGTGATCGCGTACACCCCCAAACAGGATCTGCTGTCCGAAGAGGTCTTGGGGGATATTCGACGGCTGAGGGATGAACTCAAGGCATTGAAACGGGTGGCGTCCGTCGTGACCCTTCTGGATGTGCCTCTGCTGGAGAGCCCCCCGCTTCGAATCAAGGATTTAACGGGGGAGCTCCCAACCCTTGAATCTTCGAATGTCGATGTTTACCTTGCCCGAAAGGAGATGAAAAACAGCCCCCTTTACCGGGATCTTTTGGTCAGCCCGGACCTGAAAACCACCGCCATTCAGATCAATTTCAAGATCGATGCGGTATTTCGGGATCTGATCGAGCGCCGGGACCAGCTTACAGACAAACGGTCCGCCGAGGGATGGAGCGATGAAAAGGCCGCGGCGTATGAAGAAATCGTCCGCGCGCTGGAGCGGCACAACGCGATATCTGAGAAGGAGCGGCACCAGGACATCGTTAAAATCCGCGCCATCATGGATCAATACCGTCACCGCGCCGACCTTTTTCTCGGCGGGGTCAGCATGATCGCCGACGACCTGATCCGGTTCGTCAAAAACGATCTCAAGGTGTTCGGCACCGGGGTTTTCTTCTTCCTTATCCTTACGATGGGGATTATTTTTAGACGGGTGCGCTGGGTGATGCTGCCCATGCTGTGCTGCGGGTTTTCAGCGGTCGCCATGATCGGGATTCTGGGTCTATTCGGCTGGAAGGTCACGGTTATCTCTTCAAACTTTATTTCCCTTCAGCTGATCCTGACCATGTCTTATACCATTCACCTGATTGTGCGCTACCTTGAAATCCGGAACCGGCGACCGCAGGAGGGGCAGGCCGGGCTTGTCGGTCAAACGGTCCAATCGATGCTGGTTCCCATTTTCTATTCCGCGTTGACTACGATTGCGGGGTTTGCTTCCCTGCTCTCCTGCGATATTTTGCCGGTGAAGACCTTCGGCTGGATGATGATGTCCGGCATCTGTGTCTCTTTGGTGGTGACCTTTCTGCTTTTTCCCTCCGGTCTGATGCTTTTTAAAAAAACCCTGCCGCCGTCTCAAGGGGGTTCCGCGCACGCCTTATCCCCTTTCATGGCCAGGTTGACCCAGTATCATTCGAAATTGATTTTGGTGGTGTGCGGGACGGCGCTGGTGTTCGGCATCATCGGTATCTCGCGGCTGGTTGTGGAAAACGCGTTTATCAATTATTTTAAAAAAAGCACTGAAATCTACCAGGGCATGAAGGTGATTGACCAGCAGCTGGGCGGCACTACGCCGCTGGACGTTATTCTTGACCTGGACGAACCGAAGGCCACTGCGCCGACGGGTATGGAAACAACGGGCGCGGACGATTTAGATGATTTTGAGGAATTTGCCGAGTTTGACCAGGAGATCGGAAAGAAATACTGGTTTACGCCTTACAAGATGGACAAGGTCCTTGAAGTCCATGATTATCTGGACGCTTTGCCCGAGACCGGAAACGTCCTGTCTTTGGGAACCATGATGAAGGTCGCCACCACCTTGAACAACGGCAGGCCGTTGGACAGCTTTGAACTCTCGATCATCTACAACGAAATGCCGGATGAATTCAGGGAACTGCTGGTTAAACCCTTTGCCTCCGTGGATCACGACCAGGTCCGGTTTTTCGTGCGGGTGAGGGATTCAGAACAAACATTAAGGCGGAACGAACTGATCCACCGGATCAAGGACGACCTGACCACGCGCCTGGGATATTCCAGGGATAAGGTGCATCTGGCGGGGATGCTGGTTTTATACAACAACATGCTTCAGAGTCTGTTCAGCTCGCAGATACTCACCCTGGGAATCGTTGTTTTTGTCCTGATGATCATGTTTTTTATTCTTTTCAGGTCTTATCGGCTTGCGCTGATCGCCATCTTTCCGAACCTGCTTTCCATCGGGGTGGTGCTGGGTTTGATGGGCTGGCTGAAGCTGCCCCTGGACATGATGACCATCACCATTGCCTCGATCAGTGTCGGTATCGCGGTGGATGATACGATCCATTATATCCATCGGTTTAAGGAAGAGATTCAGGTCGACGGGGATTATATCGCCGCCATGCACCGCTGCCACG
>CAZFWD010000181.1:0-2759 GCA_964522535.1 uncultured Desulfonema sp. | reverse complement strand
CTGGAGGCCACCGGACAGGGGAGCCTGAACGGTTAAACAGACAATCGCCGGGTAAGAAACCCGGCCTACTCAATGGAAGCAATTGTAGGTCGGGATTCTTTCCCGACAATCGACTTCATCAAATGTGATGGAGCGCTTAAAAAACCAAGGCTCACTGGAGGGGTTCGATCAAGGGGGAGCGGATGTTATTGAGCTGTTTGAACCTGCCGCCGGATATCCTTAAAAGATAAATCTCCTTTATCGCCTCCCCGTTTACGTCAAAAACGGTCCTGCCCGTAACCCCTTCAAAAGCCGGCATGGTCAACAGATGCCGCTTCAAGGCCGTGCGGTAGCCGACATCGGGACGAATGACCAGATTGAAAAGGATCATGGCGGTGTCAAAGCTCACCGCCTCGATAAACCCCGGCGGGCTGCCGTAAACCCCCTCAAAATCGGCGACAAAACGGGAAACCGCCTCATCTTTTCCCTGATCAAAGAACCCCTCCGGCAGGATGGCGCCCTGGGCATGGGCTTTTGCCATCTGAACCAGCCTTTGCGAATACCACAGGTTTGTTCCAAGAAGGTACACATCCCGAATATCGTAATAAGCAAGCTGCGGCAGGATCAACCCGGCCTTGTCCGCCTCGTCCGGAATAAACACGGCCTCGAAATCGATCACCGGCTGAAGCTCTTCTTCGGCCCCCATTGCGGCCTCCGGATCCTGATCGGATTCGTCCGGCAGGCCGAATTCCATCTCCCCGTCAAGCCAGCCCTGGCTTTCGAATTCAAAAGAAGGGTCGCTGACGGGGTCTTCGCTCGAATCCCGGCTTGAAACGGCGGAAGGCGCTTCATTAAACACCCAGGGGGGTTCCGACTGCGGCTCCACCAAACCTTCAGGAATCTCATAATACAATCCCACCAGCTTTTTGATGGGGCCGGCAAAATCCGTATGCGCCGGGTTGTAAGCCTCGACCCCCACGACCCGGCCCCCGGACCGGATCACCTCGTCCCAGAAGAGATTCATAAAGGTTTCCCCATAGCTCTCATCCGGGTAGAGGATGGCAAACCGTTTCAGGCCCAGGTTCTGGTCGGCGTAATTCACGAGCGCCCTCACCTGCATTTGCGGGGTTAAAAAATTTCTAAAGACATTGTCCCCGATTTCCGTAATACCCGGTTTCTGGGTCAACGTGATGATCGGAAGGTTGAGATGCTGGGCCTGTATTGCGGCTTCGGTCGATGTTGCCAGCGGACCGATAATCGCCGCCACACGCTGATCCGACAGATCCTGAACCGCCGCCTGCGCCTGCTGCGGGTCGGAGGCGGTGTCCCTGACCAGCACACGGATTGTGATGTCGGGATGCGCTTTCTCAAAGGTATAGAGCGCCAGCTCGACCCCCTTTAACGCCTGTTCCCCAAAGGCCTGATACCTGCCGCTCAACGGAAGCAGGCAGCCGATTGTATGGGGCGCATAGAGGTCCAGGGATTCGATCTCGGCAAGCATTCGCCGGGCCGCTTCGGTATGCTCATGGCCGGGAAACTGATCCGTAAAAGCCCCAAAAAGGACCGCCGCGTCCCCGGCCCGTCCTTCATAAAAGGCGTTGACTCCCTGCTGATACATCAGGTAGCCGGCCGGCGGGTCGAACTCCAGCGATTCCAGGGCTTCCTGAAGATCAGAAGAAGACATCAGGGCAATGGCGGTTTTCAGCCGCCCAACCACCTCGTCGCGATCCTTCGGCCCGGCATTCTGAAAGGCGCGCAAAAACGCATGATAAGCCTTCGGCGGAGACCGAAGCGCCAGGTATGAATCCCCCACAATCCGATCAAAACGCAACGCCTGTTCCCGGCTCAGATCGGCATAGGGAACCATTTTTGCAAATACCGTGACCTGCTCATATTTTCCTTGAAGGTATAGGGCGTTAAGCATCTCCAAGCCCGCATCCCGGGCATCGGCACTCCCTGAATACTCCCGCATCACCCGATCGAAAAACCCTTCGGCCCGAGCATAATCCCCTCGGGCGGAACAGATCAACCCCATTTTCAATAACACCCGTGGGGTCAACGCGCTTTTCGGAAACTGATCCAGGTGCTTCTGATAAAACAAAAACGCCTCATCGTATGATTCTTTTTGGTATTTTTTTTCCGCCGCCTCAAAAAGTACCGCTTCAGGGCTCGGCGGCTGGAAGAACCATCTACCCTCCTTTTTAGGAGCGCACGCCGCGCAGAAACAAAGGAGAACGACGGCAAACGACATGGTAATCGATTTCATCGCGCCACCCCGCCAGATATGTTCCATATTCATATCCCCCGCCAGTGCAGCCCATTTCCCCTCAAAGGCCAACGCGCCGCTTGACACATCCCCTTCCCCGGCCTTATAGTAAAAGATATTTTAACGCGAATCTTTAAATTCAATCTGACATAGTTAAGGAGGGCGGTCAATGATAAGATACCGTCGGATGGCGCTTCTATGCCTTATCTTCTCGGTTCTGCTGGCTGTCCCGGCGTCAGCGACATGCTACCGGTATGTGGACGACAAGGGAATTGCCCATTATACGGATGATTTCAGCACGATCCCCGAGCAATATCAGTTGCAGATCGAGCCGGATCCGGAATTCGTAAGCCGCCGGAAGGCGGAAACACATCGGGTACTGGAAGCCACGGATACCCTTACGTTTCCTGAAGGGCCCGCCGCAAGCATAAAGAGCGGGGAATCGATTCAACTGCAACCTATCGAAACCAAAACAGAAAAATTACTACCGACAACAACAATACCCCCGGTGGAG
>CAZFWD010000180.1:0-16250 GCA_964522535.1 uncultured Desulfonema sp. | reverse complement strand
CCATCATGGTTTAAAAGCCCCCCGGGAATGGTTATCAAGAATCCTAAGCAGCAAGCGCAGCGTGTCGGCCATGTCTTCGATTCGAATGGATTCCCTCAGGGTATGCATCTCCCGCATCCCGGTACCGAGCACCGCCGTCACAATCCCCTTGCTGAAAAAAATATTGGCGTCGGAACCGCCCCCGGTCCTTCGCGTGGTGAGGGTCCTGCCCAGGTCGGCCGCGGCGCTTTGCGCGATTTGAACAACCGGATGCTCCACAGGAATGCATGTCCTGCCGAACTCGTTTTCCACCCGCGCCTCAAGCCGGGGCAGGTCATCGGTCGAATGCCGAAAACGGTATTCATCGACGGTTTTCTCAAAGGCGGACACGATGTTTCGGGTCACCCGATCCAGCTTTGCCTCATCATGGCTTCTGGCCTCCCCGCCGATGCGCACCCGCTTGGGCACGATGTTCGTGGCGCCGGCCGCCTCCATGACCCCGATGTTACAGGTGGTCTCCGCGTCGATCCGACCGAGTTGAAGCCCGGCGATGGCGCGGCTGGCCAGCAGAATGGCGTTGATTCCCTTCTCCGGATCCACGCCGGCATGGGCGTCCTTTCCATGCAGCAGAATGTCGATACGGTTTGCCGCAGGCGCCTGGTTGACGATGGATTCCGTGTCCGAGGTATCCAGCGCGTAACCGTATGGGGATGCGATTAAATCATAGTTCAGATGCTTGGCCCCCAGCAGCCCGATCTCCTCACAAACCGTAAACACAAGCTCCAGCGGCCCGTGGGGCAGGTTGTTTTCTTTGATCATTCGCAGCGCCTCGAGAAGGATCGCAATCGCGCTTTTGTCGTCCGCGCCGAGGATCGTGGTACCGTCGCTGGTAAACACGCCGTCCGCATACCGGCTCTTAACCCCCCGCCCGGGTTCGACGGTATCCATATGGGCGTTGAGCATCAGGGGCGGCACCCTTCGGTTGCCGTCGATCCTGACGATCAGGTTCCCGGTGTCCCCGCCGGTCTTTTCGCCCGCCTTGTCGACCATCATCTGTGCGGCAAAGGGGGCAATGAGCCCTTGAATCGCCATAGATATTTGCCCTTCTTCCTTTGAAACGCTGTCGATGGAAACAAGGGTTTTAAAGGTTTGGGCCAGCCGCTCCAGGTTGATCATATATTCCATAAGGGTTTGCACCAAAAATTGATTGACAATAATTGCATGAAACGATTAGTCTGACACACGCTTATTTCAAGGGATACGGAAGTGCGCAGCTCACTGGTGGGGCTCCCGGACTTCAAATCCGGTGTGGGGCGTTAAAACCGTCCCGGGTGGGTTCGATTCCCATGCACTTCCGCCACATTCCTCCCGTCCCCACAGGGTGTCCATACCGAAGATGAGAACCCCGTAAATTCCTACCCGCGCACGTTGTAACAGACCACCGGCTCTGCTTTGTTCTTAACATAAATCTCCCCCCGGCTCTCGATCTTGAAATCCCCCGTGTTTTGAAGGTAGGTGTGCTCTCCGATAATGATTTCTCCGCCTCGGGCCAACTCCTCCAGGCGCGCGGCGACATTGATACAATCACCGATGACCGTGTAATCCATTCGGTTTGAGGAGCCGATGTTGCCGATGATCGCCGGACCGGTGTTGATGCCGATTCCGATCTCGAAACATTCCCGGCCGAGCCGGGCTCTTTTTTCCATCATCTCCTGGGTCGCGGTCCTCATTTCAATGGCGGTCCGTATGGCATTCTCCGGGGCGTTTCCCATCGCCTCCACCAGACCGAACACGGCGATCAACTGATCCCCCACGAATTTATCCAGAAGCCCGTTGTTTTTGAATATGATATCCACCATCACGCTGAAATACTGGTTCAGCATCAGCACGACATCCTCTGCGGTCATGCGTTCCGCAATGGTCGTGAATCGCCGAATATCCGCGAAAAGAATCGTCACCTGCCTTCTCTCGGTTTCAAGCAGGGCGCCGTCTTTGGAGTTGATGAGCTTTTCAACCAGGTTGTTTCCCACATACCGGCTTAATCGGTTCCTTAAACGCTCCTCCTGTTTGGTCTTCTGATACGACAGCGCCAGGTCCCTTGAATACACCATCAACTGCGTCGCCTGCTCCTGGTTTTTTCGATTCATCTTTTCCAGCCGGTCCAGCAGAAAATTGAAATGGTCGGCGATTTCGCGAATCTCTTTATCCGCATGAACAACGATCTGCCCGTTTTTTTCCCTGATGCGATCTGCCCGGTCATCCGGCTCAGGTTAAACACATCATCCGCGGTTTTGCGAAGCAGGGCATACCCGGCCAGGATTGAAAATAAAATAAGCGGCACATATAACACAATGGACTCGGCGATTTGTATTTTATCGCACAGGACCATATAAGTTAACAAAAGGCAGGGCATGACCGCGATGCAGATCAACGCGACCAGCATCTTTCCGCCGATCGTGCTATAACCGCGGCGATATTCGGACTTCATTGGTACCCACCGAAACATCCTGATGCATTCATAACCTAGGACACTGCGCCGGAGTGCGCCGTTCATGCGGTTTATGTCTATCCTTCACTCGGGCCCGCCATCCTTTCAAACTCAAAGGGTTTATCAAAACGAACCGCAATACCCCCCTTTAAACGAGCGTCATTCTCATGTCCGTCCTTCAACTGACGAATCCTTACGACAGACCCCTCCGTTCGAATAGACGCCCGGACATCCTTGGGACCGGCCAGAAAAATCGTCAGCTCCAAACCCTGCCCCGGGTAATACTGTTCGGGAATCAAGGTAATAAACATGGCGCCGTTACCGGAGATGTCCTTGAGCTCGGCCTCGTCATAAACCCTCTCGCCGGTTTTATTCTGAAACGCCACAGCGACCCGGAACGCCAAGGGAAACCGGTCAAAATCCCTTTTATGGGAGGGGTGTTCCTTCGATGAATGAGAGGGTTGATCGGGCGGCGGGCGTTTGAAAAAACGTAAAAGCTGTTTGACGGCAGGGACCCTTCGGTCTTTTTTTTTGCGGCTCATCAAAAGAACTTCCCTAAACGATACAGACCCGTCTGACCTCATTCATGTCGGTAAATCCGCTGAACACCTTTAAAATCCCGTCCTGCATCAGGGTGGTCATCCCTTCCTTTTTGGCCTGCAAAAACAGATCCTCGGATGTGGCCTGCTTTTTGATCATCCGTTTGATCTCCTTTGATCCCTCCATCAGCTCATGGATGCCCATTCGGCCCTTATACCCGGTCCCGCTGCACTGATCGCACCCCACCGGCGCGTAGAGTTTAAGCTCGGGGGTGTATTGAATCCCGGTGGCCACAAAATCGTCCTCCCCGTAAACAGCCGCTATCTCATCGAATTCTTCGCGGGTCGGGTGGTATTCCTTTCGGCAGTTCTTGCACAACCGCCGGACCAGACGCTGGGCCAGCACCACCAGAAAGGCGTCGGAAAAGTTCAGCGCGTTCAGCCCCATGTCCAGAAGCCGGGTGACGGTCTCCGGCGCGCTGTTGGTATGTAAGGTGGAAAAAACGAGGTGACCGGTAAGCGACGCCTCCACGGCAATGGAGGCGGTCTCGTAATCCCGCATCTCACCGACCATGATCACATCCGGATCGGCCCGCAGAAACGACCGCATGATTCGAGCGAAATCCAGCCCGATTTTGTTTCTAATTTCCACCTGCCGCAGCCCGAGCTGGCTGATCTCCACCGGGTCCTCGGCGGTCCAGATCTTCCTTTCCGGGCTGTTGATATGATGCAGCGCGGAATGAAGGGTGGTGGTTTTGCCGGACCCCGTAGGCCCCACGGCCAGCACGATGCCGTAGGGCTTTGAGATCGCCTGCTTTAAAACCTTCAGGTTCCTTTCCGTCAAAGAAAGGCCCTTAAGCTCCATGGCCCCGGCCGAGGGCAGAATACGCAGCACCACATCCTCCTGCTGTCCCGCCGTGGGCAGCGTCGCGACCCGCATCTCAAACGGCGGGACCCCTTTTCGCTTGAACTTGATCTTCCCGTCCTGGGGCAGGCGACGCTCGGCGATATCTAAGCTCGCCATGATTTTAATCCGGGAGATAATGGCGTTTGCGTAGGAGATGGGCACATCTAAGAAGTCCTGGCACACCCCGTCAATCCGAAAACGTATCTTCATCCGTTTGGTGATATCGGAAGGTTCCCAATGGATGTCGGAGGAATTCTTGCGGTAAGCGGTGATGATCGTCTGATCCACCAAGCGAACGATCTTTCCGGAGGCCTCGGTAAAAAGTTCGGCGACATCTTCTTCCTCCTCCTCCTCTTCCTCAAAGGCGATCTCGGGTATCTGATCGTAGTCCCCCGCCGTCCCCACGCCCTGAGCGGCCGCTTTCTGGGCCTTTCTTTCCGTGAAAAAATGATTAATGATCGCCTCGATATCCTCCTTGATCCCCACGGAAAATATGAACTTGCTGGTATTGAACAGCGCCTTGGCATGATCCAGCTTGCGAAGGTCCTTGGGATCATCCATAAGGATTTCGATATGGTCGATCTCCCAGTGCAGAGGGACCCACAGGTCCTGAAGCAGAAACGGCTTTTTTAAATTGCCGATCAGCTCATAGGGAACCTCCATTTTGGGATCAAAGGACTTAAACGGGCACTGGTAATAAGCGGCCAGGGATTTCCCGATGTCTTCCTTGGAGACCTTAAACTGCTCCATGAGAACCGCCTCCACGCTCTTTCTCATCTGCTTGGAGAGGGTCAAGCCTTTCTGAAGCTGATTCGTGTCGACAATCTTGTTTCGAATCAGGTAATCATACCGGGAATCAAACCGCTTTTCCGGACGGCTGGCTTCGATCTTTTCCTTGATCTTGGGGTAAATCGGGTCGATACGCTGGACCGCCTCGTAGCACCGAATGGCCAGTTCCTTGTAATCCCGGCTATCCAGGTCCTGGCCGAGCTGAAACTTTATGGCCGCCGCGGTTTTTTTCGGCAGATCATTCTCCCGAATAATCCTGTCCACATGATCGAACACCTGGGAGGGGATATACACCACCAGCATGCACTCCAAAAAAGACGAAAGGTATTTCTCAAGGGAAAAATCGGTTTTAAACAGCTTTTTATACTCCGAGATCGCCTCCTTAAAAAGCCCCAGTTCCTTAAACGCCGCCGCGCTGTCAAAAACCTCCGGGGCGCTCTCTCCCAGAGAAAGCCCGTCCTTTATATTGGAAACCTCCTCGGAAGACAGGTCATAGGCGACATCCTGTTCTCCCTCGTCGATCTCCCTGCCTAGAATATCAATTTTTTCCTCCACCCGCTTCCGGAGCGCCGCGTCCAGGTCGGTTTCACCGGAAAGGATGCTTTTATACAGCACCAGGGCTTCATCATACAGACCGTGGGTCTCATAGGCTTCGGCGGTCTTTATTTTTGACTCAACCTTATCCGTTGCTTCAAGCTGATCCATGGAATCGACCTCCCTTGCTGCCGGGTTGGCAGGGTTTGTTTCAATAAGTGGATATATTATACTATAATCAACATAAAAAAAAGAGCTCAACGAAAATAATCGAGCCGAGTGCTTGAGAGGTGAAAGGGGGGGGTTGGACGGGTTTAAAGCGGATTAAAAACACTGCGGCCGGCGTTCCATAAGACTGCAACCGGCTGTGGAACAGACGGCCAAACGATCCGCGAAGGCTAAAATATTTTTTTTCTTAAAATCCGGCTTATCCGTTTTCCGGTCGATTGCATCTTATCAAGGACGGGAAGCAGCACCTCGCAACCGATGCGAACCATGGGCACCGGGGCCTCCTCACTCAAAACCACAATAAGATAGCCGGCCCCACTCTTGCGAATATAAAGCCGGGCGGTATCATAAACCAGCTCGGCTTCCCGAACACCGATCAGCTCCACGGCAAAGCTGGCCCAGCCGACACGACCCAGCTTCTCCTCCTCCTGGGAAAACTCCGGGGAAAACCGGCTCAGCAGCAGTTCGCCGTTGTCTGAGACAAGGATGAGGCCATGAACACCCTCGGTTTCCAGCAAATCCCTGTATATGTCCTTCATCGTATTTTCTTTAAAAGCGGCCTGTCGTATTGCTGATAAATATCAAAGCAGGGCATTGATGATCCGGTCCCTGGGGGAATCGGGAGAAACCGTCACAACGGAAATTTCTTTTCCGGGAACGATAACATACTGCGCCTCCGCCCCCTTATCGATATAAACGACGGTGAGTCTGCCGAAATCGAGTGCCTCCCCGACATGGGACGCCTGATAGGTCAACCCCTCCCACCGCTGGTCATGATGAATATCCTGAATCCCGCCCCGTTTGCCGATGGCGGTTTCAAGCCGTTTGCGGACGGCATCCAGGGGTGACATCCTTGAAAGATCCGCCGCACTCCCGGAAGCCCCGGCCGGGGCCTTTTTCACGGATCCGGGCCCGGCCCCAACAGATTTTTTCGCGGCGGGCTTTGGTCCCCCGCCGGCTCCATCCAATCTTTTTACCCGACCCGCTCCGTCCAAAATGGTCTTTTCGGGCTCCGGTGCGGCTCCTGGCTTTTTCGGCTCATTGTTTTCATCCTTGGATCGCATGGCATTGAGCAGGATGGCCTGAAGATCGCTTTTGATCCTGTTTTCCCGAATCGCGCACGCATGCTCAATGGACAGTGAAACCTTGGACCATGACAGAATCTCGTAGGCGGCGTCCTTCCCGTGCCGATTACCGATTCGGGCGTTCATCAATTCGCCGTTTTTGAAAAACAACACGCCGCCCCGGTCCTTTCTTTTATCCTCCACGTGCAGGGTACAGGTCTGCTGTTCCATCTCGATCAGCTGAAGAAAGGTTTCCAGGGAAACATTATGAAGGCTGCCGCCCTCGGACTTCTTCTTTAAGGTATGAATGATCGCCTCGGCCAGGTCCTCGGAAGAAAAGGGTTTCTTCAGATAGCCGGCGGCCCCGCTTTTGGACACCACGTCTTGGGTCTTGGGTTTGTCATAGGCCGTGACGATAAAGACCGGAACATCCGGGTAATCCGCCAGGATGCAAGACAACAGCTCGAAGCCGTCCATTCCCGGCATCCTCAGATCGGAAACCACGGCCGCCACATGATTCTTTTCCAGAACGCCCAGGGCTTCACTTCCGCTCCGGGCCGTGATGACGGAAAAGGTGTCGGCATAGACTCGAAGCTCGACCTCCATCAAACGCAGCCAGGTTTCGTCATCGTCTACGATCAATACCCTCGGTGTCATTTTCTCCCTATTCCAAAGACGATTCTAGATCCTGATGTCAAAGTCCAGGATCTCGTTGGCAAACCCTTTTTTCCAGGATTCCAAATACTTATTGAATCCATCGGTCATGCCCAGGCTGGTGACGATTTCGCGCACGCACTCCATAACAGCGATGACCAGCTGCTGCTGGGTGGCCCTGCCGGAAAAACGCAATCTTCCGTTTCTGAACTGAAACTCCCCGGCAAAGGGATCCAGAAACGCGTACCGGCCGGCCTTTTCTAAAAACTTCTGCCGCAAAAGGGTTTCAAAATCGGTCTTGACCTTCCGGTTTGAATGAATCACCCGCTCCGTCAGGGACAGCAACGCCTGAAGCATATCCAAGGCGCGGCTTGAATCCTTGGCCGGCTGCATCGGTTCGGGCTTGGGCGGCGGCGCGGGTTTTTCGGCCGAGGCAAGCGCCGATGCGGAAATGGAGGTGGATATGGTTGAAATCTTTTCCAGCGCGATCTTTCGAACCTGAAACCGGCCGCTGGCTTTGCGCGATCGTTCGATCAAATCATCGCGGTATTCCTTGGATCGATCCAAAACCCCGCCGCTTCGACCGGAGGACCCGCCGATCACCTCGCCGTTATAAAAAAACAGGAACCCGCCCTCGGCGTTCGGGTGAAGGTCCACCTCGATATAACCGGTGAGCTTCTCCGTCTCCATCTTGACGACCAGGGCTTCAAGGTCCGTAAAATCCGAGGTCAAATCCTTATACAACGCTTCGGCGTTCGACAGATTGGCCCAGAAATATACCCGTTCCGGAATGATATGGTATATGGATACAAAAAAATTGTTGACGGACGCGCTTTCAATGATCCTGTCCAACGCCGCTTCGCCCTTTAATGTTTCTTTTTTATCATAGTAGCAGCTATTGATTAAATTATCCTCATCAAAAAATACGGCCGCCTCCGCAAAAGGGGATTTAAAGTAGATACCGCCGGTGCCCACCTCCCCCTGGTAATGCTCCACCAGCTTCTCAATATTTAAGTAATAGCTGTTCAGCCCTTCAATAACGGGCTGTTCCCTCGGTATGACGATCATTTTTTGTTTGCTCGGCCTCACGGCCGCCGCGCATTCGCTTACAGAACAAGCAATGCGCTCATGAAAAAGCGCATTGCCTGCTTGTCACACGGCCGACCTTTCACAACAGGTTATCTTCTTCTTCTCAACCGCTCGATGGAGAACCTTAGGCTGTCCTGCATTCGGGAAATGGCGTCTGCGAGGTTGCCGATCTCATCCTTGGACTTGACCTCGATCTCAGCCTCTAGATCGCCTACACTGATCCGGTCCGCAGCCTCGGTCAGGTACTGAATGCTTCGCGTCAGCCGGTATCCATAGATGATGATGCAAAGGCCGATAATAACGATGACCACCAGCAGCACCCCGAAGTTGATGTTCCGAATCTTGGTGGTCGTGTCCTTGGCGTAGGCTTTCAAGTAATCGGTCTTCTTGACAAACTCATCGATATATTCCGTGCTCATGAGGAGGAACGGCGTGCCCTCAATCCGGATCGGGGTGACCGCCATGTATTTCTCCCGCATCTTTCCATCCGGGTCCTTCCAGTTATAAAACCCCTCGGATTCCTTTCTGCCCTCGGCCTTGATAAGGATATCCCAAAAATGCTTAAAAAACGGCCCCAGGGCTTTTCGCAGCAGGTCGACATCATCGATGCCGACAATGTTGGGATTGGGATGCGCCCAGATGGCCCAGTTCTCGCCCCTTGCCTGATCAGGCTCCTGAATCAGGCAGGTGTAGCCGGATTTGCCCACGGTCTGTACGGCAATGCTGCTGAACTCCGGATCATAGAAAAAGTCTTCCCGCTGAAGGTCCGGATGCGCCCGCAGATATATCTCGCACTGAAAGGCCACGTCCCTGGCTTTCTGCATCAGCCGTTCCTTGCCTTCTTCCAGAACCAGCTTGGTGCTTTCATCGGTGATCTCCGATGCCAGGGTGTTCAACTGCTGCTGGGCGATATACCCTGCTCCCGCCATCAGCAGAATCGGGATGAAAAGAAAGAGGATAAACATCTTGCCCCTTAACCCCAGCCAGCCGACATGGGTTTCGGATACCCCCATGGGAGCGGCCTCCGGTTTCTGGGGGGACACATCTTCGTATTCGGAAACCCCCGGTTCTTCGTACGGCAGGGCACCGGCTTCTTCGGCGAATTCGGCCTCAGGTTCCTCGGCCGCCTCCATCAGCTTTGATATCTGCGTCACATGGCCGCATTCCCCGCACCGCACCCTGACGTTTTTCCCTTTATAACGGTCGAGTTTTTCAGGATCGATATGGTATACCTTTCCGCATTCCTCACAGATAACCGTGATCATAACAAAACCTCCTTCATTATAAGTTGGCCGCCTATATCATTTTACCTTGGTATTCCGGTATCTTGCCCGCATCATGAAGGCCTGCCGCCTCAGGTCTTAATCTCTCGAAGCCTTTTGACCATCGCCTGCTGAAACGCAACCTTCCTTTCCTCCCGAATGATCTGACGGGCCAGCATATCCACCAGTTCGGCCGCCCGGTGAGCGGGAAACCGGGCCGGATCTTCGCCCATCTCATTGATTTCGTCCTCGATCACGACATCGGCGATCGGCCCCATGGCCCGGGAGAGCTCCGCGGAAAGGGAATGCAGAAAATTCCGGTCAAGGGAAGGGACCGCCTCCCGAGCGGCCTCGCACAGACGCAGCCGGTAAAGCTTGTTTAAAACAACCCTCAGGTGCTTGATGTTCATGTTCAGGGAACGGGCGACCTGGGAAATGTTCTTCCGCCCGTCAAGCTCCATCAGGACCTGCAGCATCTCACTGTCGAGGGAAACCTCCCCCAGGTCGGCCCTGACCGTCCGCTTCAGTACCAGTTTGGTGATATCGCCTCCCAATGCACTCATTGTTCCGCCTCCGAGTGGGGTTATGCGCCCAAATTTTTAATAATCTGCAGCAGGGTCTGGAATTCGGCCTTTATCGTTTTGCGAATCTCCGCGACAATATAATCCAGCACAGCCTGGGTTTCCAAAGAAATTCCGGGCTGTTGAACCGCTCCCTTCGGAATCCGTGGGGCGACCTTTTCGATGCGTATCTCTTCATAGGCCGCTTCCTCAACAGGCGCCATGGCCGCTTCCCTGACACGGACCCGCTGCTTGAACGCCTTGAACTTCTTGACCTCGGCCGAAAGCATCCGTTTCTTCTGAATCTCGGTGATGCCGGGCGTGCGTACCGCCTTTTCAAAACTCTTGTAAACCGAAGCGATAAAGCTCATGGAGTCGGGATGCGCTTTGGCCTTTCTGGCTTTTATGTACCGGCCCACGGATTCATGAAGTTTTAAAAACAGGCCCAGGACCTTGTCGTCCTTGTATTTGGCCTTAAGCCGCCGGACCTCCTCAAGAAATCCCACCATGGTCTCATCGGTGATCTCCCAATCGATGGAGAAAACCAGCGCCTTCAGGTTCTTAATCGGCGAATCGTCATCCAATTCCCCTTCCGCGGGCGATTCCGTTTCCGATAACCGGGCGGCGTCCTCGGTGCCCGAATCTATCCCGGCAGCGCGCTTTGCCCCTGTCTTCTGTTCGGGATCCTCCTCCCCGAAAAGCTCGTCCAAACGGCTTGAGACCTCGGAGCTGAGGCTTCCCTCATCATTTTTATTGCTCAATGCTGTTTCCTCCTATTCCAGTTTCCTCCTCAAGGAGCTTACGGTGAACGCGATGATCTTTTTCATGGTCGCCGCAACATTATCCCCCCGCACGGCGCTCGCCGGAAAAAAAGGCGCCCGCAACCGGCTGTTCAAATCCCGCTGAAGGGTATCAAGGGAAAGAATCGGTATCCCCTCCTCCTCCAGGTCGCGCTTGTTGTATTGCATGACCAGCGGAATATGAAAAATATTCTTGTTGAAGGTCTCGAGGTTCTCCTTCAGATTCTGCAGGGAACGGATATTCATTTCCCGCCTGAGATCCATGGAATCGGCTACGAAAACAAGCCCGTCCACCCCCCTTAACACCAGCCGCCGCGTGGCGTTGTACTTCACCTGGCCGGGGACGGTGTAAAGCTGGACCTTGATGCTGTGGCCCTTGATTTCCCCGATATCAAAAGGCAAAAAGTCAAAAAAAAGGGTCCGGTCGCCGTAGGTCTTGACCGTCACCATTTCGCTTTGAATCCGCTTTTTAAACTTTCTGTTGATGTATTCAAGGTTGGTGGTTTTTCCGCCGCGTCCGGGGCCGTAATAGACGATCTTAACCTGAACCTCCTTCTTCTTGGGATTTATCAGCGCCAAATTATCTACCTCCGAAAATATTAAATAAGGGTCCCAAAAACCGATTCATCCATACACCGCCCATAAGCAAACGGGTTGAACCCGGGAAAGGCACAGGGGTTAAATCAAGGTCTGAATCCGCCTGACCGCTTCCGCCACTTTCAACCGCAAAAACCCCAGCGACACGTTCTTGTTGAAAATGGTCAGCAGCAGCAGATCTTCAACCACCTTGCTGAAATGGATGCTTTCCTCCTCCCCTTTATGAAACAGAAGAGAAAACTCCTGCTCGCCGATGATATTCGCCATCGCGCTGACCGCCCCGTAATTGCCCGCAGCAAGCGCCGCCAGCGAATACACATCATGACGCTTGTCGCCGCTTTCCAGGTTGACGATCACATTGCCGGCCAGGTCCATCAGAATGACGCTCTGCACCCCCAGATCAATGAGCTCTTCCTGAAGGACGTTCTCGATCGCCTCAATCTGCTGTTTATCAAATTCAATCGTAAATTCCATTTAATTTACCCCTTCACGCTATTCGTTTTTTCCCACGCCCCGATATATCGTTATCGTTTTGGTCGACGCACCCGTGACGGATTAAAAACCGCTGTAATCTCATATAAACGTAAACTGTTTTCTATCGTATTTATATCGAATAATCAAATAAAAAACAAAGGCGGCAAAATTAATCCGATTTTCCCTTTCCCGGCCGGCTCTTTCGGTATTTAAGCCGCGACGGATTCACGTATAACAAACCTTCGCAAAATAGGGCGGCCACCAAGCGTCGACGGGCCTGATCCGATCATGTGGGAAGGCCTTTCAAATAATGATCCACCAGCTTCTCCGCAAGCCCGGTGTATTGCTCCACGGTCAGGTTTTTCATGTTTTTTCTGAATGCCGCCGGTATGTTGTCGAGCCCGTCAATAAACCCGCCGATATCCTCCAGGGAAGCCCGCTTTCCCCGGGTCAGCCCTTTCAGCCGTTCATAGGGGGTCTCCTCCTTATACACCCGCATGGCGGTCTGAATCGCCTCGGCCAGCACCTCGGGGTTCGCCTGAATATCCTTTCGGACCGCCTCCCTGTCCACCGATATTTTGTTGAGTCCCTTCAGGGTGCTTTTCAGGCCGATCAGGAGGTATCCCAGCAGGGCGCCGAGGTTCCGCAACACCGTGCTGTCCGACAGGTCCCGCTGAAACCGGGAATTGAGAAGTTTAACGGACAGATGCGCCATAACGGAAATCGCAAGCCCCATGTTCCCCTCGCTGTTTTCAAAATCAATGGGGTTGACCTTGTGGGGCATGGTCGAGGACCCCACCTCGCCGGGGACCGGCTCCTGCCTGAAATACCCGAAGGCGATATACCCCCACAGGTCCCGGTCCAGATCGATCATGATCGCGGCGATTCGCATCAGCACATGCATCATCTCGGAGATATGGCTGTTGGGATTGATCTGGGTGGTATACAGAATCGGGGTCACCCCCAAATAGTCGGATATGAACCGCTCAGCGGCCTTGATCCAGTCGATTTCGGGAAATACAAAATGATGCGCGTTGAAGTTGCCGCTCGCTCCGTTCATCTTGGCGTGAATATGCAGAATCCGAAGGGTGGTATACTCCAGCCGCAGCCGCCAGGCGAAGTTGACGAACTCCTTGCCCACCGTGGTGGGGGTCGCGGGCTGTCCGTGGGTCCTTGAAATCATCGGGATCCCCTTGTAGGCCCTGGCCAGGGATTCAATCTTTTCAATCATCGCCAGCAGGTGCTTGGCGACGATGTCACGGCCCGATTTCAACATCAAGGCATAGGCGGCGTTGTTGATATCCTCCGAGGTGCAGCCGAAATGGACCCACTCCTTGAGACGCCCCAGGCCCATCTCCGTGAGCCTTTCCTTGAGATAGTACTCCACCGCCTTCACATCATGGTTGGTCTTTTTTTCAATCTTTTTCACGGCAAGGGCCGCATCCTCGTCAAACGCCGAGGCGATGGCGGAAATTTTTTTCAAATCCGCTTTTTTAAGATGCTCAAACTTCAATTCCGAAAACAGAAACCTCAGCCAGTGGACTTCGACAACCACCCGGTGCCGAATCAACCCGAACTCCGAAAACAGGTCGGCCAGCTCCGCGGTATACGCCGCATACCGCCCGTCAAGGACCGACAGCGCTTT
This sequence comes from uncultured Desulfonema sp., assembly GCA_964522535.1. Taxonomy (GTDB): domain Bacteria; phylum Desulfobacterota; class Desulfobacteria; order Desulfobacterales; family Desulfosalsimonadaceae; genus DYLE01. The sequence goes on along the minus strand of CAZFWD010000180.1, from coordinate 2,641 downwards.
TATCCTATCCATCCATCCTCCCCGATAAAACGTAAACACACATTCAATATGCTCAAATCAACGGCCCGCCCTTATAAATTCCCCCTTATGAATCCCCATGGACCGGCGTCTCAAAATACGCGGTCGGCCGGGTTGCCTCTATGTATTTGCGGATACCATCGACGATCCCGTCACACAACAGATCCTGGTATTTGGGGTCCGCCAGCCGTTTGCACTCGGTTTTATTGCTGATAAAAGAGGTTTCGATGAGTATGGCCGGCATCTGCGCCCCGATCAGGACGTAAAAGGGGGCACGTTTGACCCCCTTGTTATGAACGCGGCTGTATTTTTTCGCCATATGGCTGAACAGGGACCCCTGCACATAGGTGGCCAGCCGTCTGGACTCATTGATCTTGGCGTTCTGGAGCAGATCGTTTAAAATGGTCTGGAGCTCACTGATGTTTTTTTCCGATGTGGCGTTCTCCCGCGCGGCCACCGAAATGGATTCGTTGTCGGTGGTCAGGTTTAAAAAATAGGTCTCGATCCCTGCGGCCCGATGGTCCCGGGAGGCATTCGCATGAAGGGAGATAAACAGGTCGGCCCTTTGCGTGTTGGCAATCGCCGTGCGTTCCTCCAGGGTAAGGAATGTATCGGCCTTGCGGGTGAGAATCACCTCGCAGTTCAGTTCCCGCTCAACCTTTTCGGCAAGCTTTTTGGCGATCTGCAAAACCACCTGCTTCTCATGAACCCCCTTCAAAAAACCGGGAGCGCCGTAATCCTTTCCGCCATGCCCCGGATCAATGACGACCCGGCGAACCCCCAGAGAGAGCTGCCGGACGATGGAGGCATTCTCGACCTCCTGCTTTTTAAGGTCTGTCTGCGCCTGACGTGCCGCCCCGCGGACATCGATGACGATCCGGAACGGGTTGCGAAGGGAAAACACGTTATAGCTCTCAAAGGATTTGATATCCACCACCACGCGAACCGTATTCGCCGTGTATTGCCCGGCCCGGGCCGATTCGAGCAGGCTGTCATTGATGGGCAGGGTTTTTTCAACATCCCCCAGGCGGCTGTTCATCAGGTCCACATAAAGCCTCTGGTTGGGCTTGTTGATGGCGGGATCCCTGTTCAGCAGGTTGTTCTTAAAAGAAGTTTCCTGATCCGCATCGATCACCACGCGGGTATAGTCCGGGTTCGACCAGTAACGGATACCGGTTACAACGGCTTTTCCCGCTACCTGGGCCGGATCGGCCGTCTGCGGCGGTGCGGTTTCGGCAAGGGCGTCTTTTGCGACGATCTCCTGAATCGAAGCGGCCGGCTGATCAAACCCCTCTTTCAGGCGTTGCTCGGCCCTGCGGCTGTACTCGCTCTTGGAATACTCCCGAACAATCCGCTCAAATATCTGCTCCGCCGTGCGAATATCGGTTTCCCTGTAGGAATGCCGGTACAGATCCTCGTAGAGGCACCCGGCCTGATACAGACCGGCCGCGGCCCAGGGCCCTGAGGGGGCCTGATGGTGCACCGCCATAAACTTTTCAATGCAGGCCAGCCAGTAGCTTCGATACGCCTGTTTTTCAGGGCTGTTGCGAAGCGCCTTGGCGCAGTTCTCCGCTTCAAAAAAAAGCTGCCGCACCGAGACCCCTTGTGCCCCGGGGGTCCAGCACACCGCCAATAGAAAAAAAATCAGCAACACGGAAATAAATTTTTTGGGGTGTGCTTCGACCATCGGTAACGTCAAACCTTTAAAACCGTAACTTTGTCGTTTTCAGAAAACCCCTCATCCCCGGCCTTTTCCTTGAGCATGCTTAAAAAGTTCAGCGCCTCAAGCGGGGTGATCGAAGCGGGGTCGATCCGCCTTAACGCCTCCATCACTTTCTGCTCGGGTGTTTTAAACAGACCCAGCTGCACGTGCCCTTTTTTCCGGGACACGACTTCTGCTTTCGGCTGGGCCTTATCGCCCAGGACATGCCCGCTTTGTTCAATATTCGAAAGCACCTCCCTGGCCCGCTTCACAACGGCTGCGGGGATGCCCGCCAGCCGGGCCACCTGTATTCCGTAGCTCCGGTTGGCGCCGCCCTCGATCACCTTATGAAGGAAGATGATCGCGTCGTTCCACTCCTTGACCGCCATGCTGAAATTCTTCACCCGGGGCCTTATTCCGGCAAGCTGCGTCAGTTCATGGTAATGGGTGGCCAGAAGGGTTTTCACCCCGCTCCCGTGAAGGTCGTGCAAAAACTCCGCCACGGCCCAGGCGATGCTGAGCCCGTCAAAGGTGCTGGTCCCCCGGCCGATTTCATCGATCACCACCAGGCTGTCGGCGGTGGCGTTGCCGAGAATCCGCGCCGTCTCCTCCATCTCCACCATGAAGGTGCTTTGCCCCTGGGAAAGGTTATCCAGGGCCCCGACCCGGGTGAAAATTCGGTCCGTCAGCGCGATGAAGGCGCGGCGCGCCGGCACAAAGCATCCCATGTGGGCCATCAGGACAATCAGGGCGACCTGGCGGAGCACCGTGGATTTGCCGGCCATATTGGGACCGGTCACGATCAGCACCTGCTGCTCGGCGTTGTCCAGATGGAGGGTGTTGGGGACAAACCGCCCGCCGGCGATCATCCGTTCCACCACCGGATGGCGGCCGTCCTCGATATGAATCACCCCTTCAGTG
>CAZFWD010000179.1:0-6771 GCA_964522535.1 uncultured Desulfonema sp. | reverse complement strand
CCACGGGGGTCAACCTCTCCTGGGCGGTCAAAAGAACCCTTGAAGCGGTGCTGGCCGAGCCGAACCCGGACGCACGGATAAAAGCCGCTCAAAAACAAGCCGCAGCCATCGCCGAGGAAGAGGTGAAAAATTCCAAAATGATCGGCCGTCACGGCCTGGGCCTGATCCGGGATCTGGCCGAAAAAAAATCCGGTGGTCCGGTAAACATCCTGACCCACTGCAACGCCGGCAGCCTGGCCTGCATTGAGATGGGGACCGCCACCGCGCCCATCTACGCGGCCTTTGACAGCGGGATTGCGGTGCATGTGTGGGTGGATGAAACCCGGCCCTTGAACCAGGGCTCCCGGCTGACCGCCTGGGAACTGGGAAACCACGGGGTGCCGCATACCGTGATCACGGACAACGCGGGCGGACACCTCATGCAGCACGGCATGGTGGACATGGTGATCGTGGGTTCGGACCGGACCACCTTCACCGGGGACGTGGCCAATAAGATCGGCACCTATTTAAAAGCCCTGGCCGCCAGGGACAACAATATTCCTTTTTACGTGGCGCTTCCTTCATCCACCTTTGACTGGCGCATCGCGGATGGAATCCAGGGCATTCCCATCGAAAAGCGCGACCCCGATGAGGTCCGGTACATGCCCGGCAGGCCCAAAACCTTAGACAACCTTCTGCTTCCGGAAACCAGCCCGGCGGCCAACTATGCCTTTGACGTGACCCCGGCCCGGCTGGTGACCGGGTTTATCACCGAGCGGGGGATCTGCGGGGCCACGGCAACGGATATCAAAAGGCTGTTTCCGGAGATGACAGCGCAGACAGCAGGCATGCGCCCTTACTGAAAGGCCTTGACTTTGAGCAGGCCTTACGGATAGAAAATCCAAATGCTGACCGACCTGAAAAAAAAGATCATCGCCGCGGTTCAGGGCGACATTCCGGTGACCCAGCGCCCCTTTCTGGAAATCGCCAAACGGATCGGCGTAGATGAAGCCACACTGCTGAATGTGTTAAACGAGCTCATCGACACCGGGGTGATCCGACGGTTCGGGGCCACCCTTCGGCATCAGAACTCCGGGTTTAAAGCCAACGCCATGATCGCCTGGGCCGTGGATGAAGACCGGATCGATGAGGCGGGCCGAAAGATGGCTGAGTTCAGCCAGGTCACCCACTGCTACTGCCGCAACCCGGCAAAGGACTGGCCGTATAACCTCTACACCATGATTCATGCCAAAGACGAAGCGACCTGCCGGGCCATCGCTCAAGAGCTTTCCGAAAAAACCAATATCAGCACCTACGAGATCCTGTTCAGCCGGCGGGAGCTCAAAAAAATCTCCATGCAGTACTTTGACGACGACCCGGATCTTTCCGAAGAAGGGTGAGCCGTAAACCCCTTACGTGAAAACCGACGCCCCACATATCCTGCTGATCAACCCCTGGATTTGCGATTTTGCCGCCTATGATTTCTGGGCAAAGCCTCTTGGGCTGCTTCAGCTTGCCGCAATCCTGCGAATGCACGGGTTTCGGGTTTCCTACATCGACTGCCTGGACCGGTTTCATCCTCATGCAAAACAAAAAGACCCCCTGGCTAAAAACGGGCGGGGGCCGTATCTGAAAACCCGCATTCCTGCGCCCAAAGGCCTGGAAGCCTTAAAGCGGCGCTACTGCCGTTACGGCATCCTTCCAGAGTGGTTTGAAGAGGACCTGCGCGCCGTAGCTCAACCGGACCTGATCCTGATCACCTGTCTGATGACCTACTGGTATCCCGGAGCCTTTGAAACAATCGGCGCGATTCGCCGGGTTTATTCGAAAAGCCCCATCGTCCTCGGCGGAATTTACGCCACCCTTTGCCAAGACCATGCCGTAAGCTTTTCCGGCGCAGACCAGGTTTTTTCCGGCCCGGCCGAGGAAAACCTTTTGAACCTTGTGGCCAGGATGACAGGCTTTCGCAGGGATTTGCAGTTTGATCCCCATGATCTGAACACCTACCCCTACCCGGCGTTCGACCTGGGGCGCAGAATCGGTTATATCCCGCTGCTGACCTCCAAGGGATGCCCATTTACCTGTGCCTACTGCGCCTCGCCTTTTTTGAACCCGAACCGGATGCTCCGGGACCCGGCCGCGGTAGTGAAGGAAATGCGGTTCTGGCATGAAACCTACGGCGTAACGGAGTTCGCCTTTTACGACGACGCGCTGCTGGTGGACGCTGAGGTGCACGCGATTCCCCTGCTTGAACGGATCATCGCCTCCGGCATGCGGGTCCGCCTGCATACGCCCAACGCGGTGCATATTCGCGGGATCACCAAAGAGATCGCCGGACTGATGTTTCAAGCCGGGGTCAAAACCTTACGCCTGGGGCTTGAGACATTTGAGTTTGAAAACCGCCGCATCGACCGAAAGGTCAAACAGGAAGAATTTCTCAAGGCCGCGTCCTGCCTGCTTGATGCGGGTTTTGAAAAAAGGCAGATCGGTGCCTACCTGCTTGCCGGGCTTCCCGGGCAGTCTTTTGACGCCATCATCTCATCCATCGCCGCGGTGAAAAAAACCGGAATCACCCCGGTCCTCGCCTACTACAGCCCGATTCCGCACACCGCCCTTTGGAACGCGGCCAAGGCGGCCTCCCCCTATGACCTGGAATCCGATCCGGTGTTCACCAACAACGCGATCATGCCTTGCGCTTCTTTCGGGTTTGACTGGAGCACCCTCACGCGGCTTAAAGAAATGATCGCCTCGGAGTCACCGGACGTAAATGAGGCCGGCTTTCCGTAATCTGAAAACAGGCAATCTTTGATGGAACCGCAAAAAATCAGACTGTTCGCTTCGTGAGTCTTTCGGGGCGCGTCACACCTCATAGGCCGGATTAAACAGCGCCATAAACTTTAAGAAAGCAATCCTGCCGCCGGTGATCTCAAATGCTGTGGCGATGGTGGGCAAAGGGTCCCGAATCTCGGCCAGCATCTCCTTGAAAATCCGCGAATCCACCGTAGCCGTGATATCCGCATGGTCGGCTTTTCCCGGGACCATCTCCGCGACCCCTTTTCGAATATGCACGGTATAGGCCTCATGGCTGTCGGGAAAAATAAAACAGACCGTCTGCACCAGGTCCACGCTTTTTTCCGCGTCCAGGTTGACTGCCAGGGCTGCGAAAAACCGGGAAAGGGGAATGCTGTGAACCGTCTCCAGGGTGGGCGTGCCCTGGCGCCGGATTTCAAGCCCCTGCCCCAGCTCGGCCGCGCAGGTGAGGTAGTAATGCCGGGCATTGGGATTTCCCTGGCGTTCCCCCAGGGCGGTTAAGGCCTTTACCCGAAGGGCGACGGCCTCTTTATTTTCCGAATTTAAGCAGAGCAGGTGATCGGTGAGCTCCAGCACCCACTGAAAATCGCCGTCGTTGGAGGCTTTTTGCGCGCAGTCAAGCAGACGATCCTCTCCTCCGGCCAGGTCGGCGGTTTTCTGCGCGCGGGCCTGGGGCGGCAGGGGGAAGAGATTTGTGGGGTTGCCGTCGAACCAGCCGAGGTTGCCGTTGAACACCGCCCGCACGGACCATTCCACGCTGCCGTAAAACTCCTGAAGGTAGGGGGAAGCCGCAAGATGCGCCGGCAATCTAACGGTCTGGGCCAGTTCATCGGGGGTCAACCCCAGGTTCATGCCGCGAATGGTCTGGTCATGGACAAAGGCGATGGCGTCCCGGTAATCGGTGAGAAGCCGCCGAATCGTCTCGGCCCCTGAAACCGGGCCGGTATGGCAGGGCACCAGATGCTCGGCCCCGAGATCCCGCATTTGCTCCAGGCTGTTTATCCACTGGGTGAGGCCCCGGTACCGGGTCCCCCGAATGGTGTAGAGGTTGGGAAAGCTTTTATAGATATTGTCTGCTGCGATCAGCACCTTTTTGTCCGGAAGCCAGACGCAGACCTGGTCATCGGTCTCGCCCGGTAAATGGATCAGGTGAAACCGGATTCCGCAGACGGTATCGACCAGTTCGGTTGAAAAGGTGCGGCTGGGCCGGACAATGCCGACCGTGCTGTTCTCATGGATGTTGAGCCTGAGGCCGATGCCGGCGTTGACAATGGCCGCATCATCTAAATACGTGCCGAACATCCGCATGCTGCGAACCGTGATGATGGGCCGGAGAACGCTGACGATTCTATCGATGTGGCTGCTGGTGGTCTCGTGGGCGTAAACCGGAATCGATGGGTCATCGGCGAAAACAGAGGCGCCGAACACGTGGTCCGCATGGTTATGGGTCAAGATCACCGCCCGGACCGACTTTTTTGTGATCTTTAAAAACGCCTGGCGCACCTCGGATGCGGTCTCAACCGATTCCAGGGTATCCACCACAATCACCCCGTCATCGCCTTCAAGCAGAACGGAATTGGCCAGTCCGTAACCGATGGCCACGTGCACCCCGTCGGTTACGGTCTCCACCCGTTTTTTAAACTCCAGACTGTGGGTTTTAAGCTCCTCGGGCGTGCGGATGTTTTCAAAGCATGCCCTTTCAGCCTGATCCCGGCAGGCGAATAGATAAATGCCCATCACCAGCAAAAGCCCCGCAAGCCGAATTTTCTTTCTCATGGTCTTCTCCTTCTTTTGAAGATCCTCGCACCGTTTCTAAAAGGGAAAAGCGGGTTTTACCCGCATCCTATTCTGCGGCCTCTTGATACCGACGGCGGGCTTCTAAGGCCTTTGTTCGAATATTCACAGGATGGGCTTCAATGTGCTCAAACAGCATGATCCAGGCCCGGCACAGCATGCTCTGGCCGGCGATGCGGTAACGGGGGCAGTCCCCCTGGCAGAAGTTTGCAAACCGGCATTCTCGGCAGGCTTGAGGCCATTTCGCCTTAGCCTGCGCAAACGCGATCCGTTTGGATGAATTTATCAGATCTTCGAATTTGTCCTTGTGAATGTTGCCCAAAAGATGGGCCGCATCCACGTAAAAATCGCAGGGATAAACATCCCCATTGTGCTCCACCACCAGATAGGAATCACAGGCCGGCAGCCAGGAACAGGAAGCGCGCACCCCGTCGAGCATAAAAAGCAGGATATCCTCAAACAGACGAATGGACACATGGGGAAATCCGTTTTTGAGCCAGAGGTTGAAAAGCTGAATGTAGAAATTGCCCAGGGCCTCGGCCGAGACCGCCCGGCTCAGCGGTTTGCCGGTTTTTGAATCCAAATCCGTGCAGGGAATAAACTGAAGGTGGGTGAACCCCTGCTTTAAAAAAAACTCATACAGGGTCTGGGGTTGAGTGACATTGTCTGCGGTCAGCAGGGTCAGAATGTTAAATGCTGCGCCGGCCCGCGACAGGGTTTCTGCGGCCCTCATCACCGCTGCATAGGAGCCCTGCCCCTTGCAATCGACGCGGTTTCGGTCATGAATCGCTTGAGGGCCGTCCAGGCTCAGACCTACCAGGATTTGATTTTCAGCGAAAAACCCGGCCCAGTTATCATTGATCAGAATCCCGTTGGTCTGGATCGAATTTTCTACAACCTGGCCGGGCGCGGCAAGCTTGCTCTGCATGCCAAGCACCCGCCTGTAAAAACCCAGACCCATGAGGGTGGGCTCTCCGCCCTGCCAGCAGAACGAATTAAAGCCATCCCCAAGGGCAAAAGCCTTGGCAATCAGGGTTTCCGCGGTGGCCGGGCGCATCATGGGCCGGGGATCTGCATACAGCCTGGCCGTGGTCTTGTAAAAACAATAGCTGCAATCCAGGTTGCAAAGGTATGATGCGGGCTTGATGAGCAGGTTCATGACCGTTTTGCCTGAGGCAGTCTTAATAAAAAATCGCCTTATACACCCTTCCATACAAATAAAACCAGGGCTGCCCCAATGCCCAGAGGATAAACACATACACCAGCCCCAGGCCCGCCAAAGCGGCCAAAATCGGCCCGGCCAGCCCGAGCTTTTGTTTCAGGTCTTTGGACCGTACCCGAAAAATCGCCTCCCACACTCCCATCTGGAATACCGCAAAGGCAACAGCGCCCAGAAAAAGGGAGTTCAAGCCATAGTAGAGGGATTCTCCCGGACTGAAAAAGGCGAAGACCCGCATGATCTCCCAGATGTTCCAGGCCACCGGGGTCAACAAGGACGCGGTGATGCAGATGCCTTTCCCGGCGCCGCGAAACCGGCCCACAGGATAGATCAGGGAGGGCCCGAACACAATGGCCGCGTTCAGCAACAGGGCGGAAATAAAGGTGGCCGGCTGATGAAGGGCCGGGGCCGAATCCGGCCAGGGCAGGTTGTAAACGATCTTTGCCGCGGCCATAAGCAGCAGAACAAGGCCCGCTAAAACCCAGACCGGCGCCCGGGTGTCGGTTTGCACCGGTTTTATCAATGCATCGGTCATCATTTCCCTCCCTTCGGCTTCAGACCGGCCAGCATTCGGCGAAAACGCTCAATTTCCTGATCGGAAACGCAGCCCACCAGGTTTTTCTTCTGCCGGGGATCGGCGTTGAGGTCATAGAGCTCGGGAGGCCGGCGGCTTTCGTATTCGATATAAATATGGTCCTGGGTGCGCACCGCATACATGCCCGGTGTGTTATACGGAAAATCCGTAAAGTATTCATAGAGCCAGGCCTTTCGGCCGGGATTTTTCGAATTCTTCAAAACCGGCAGGATGCTTTGGCCTTCCATGGCCGGGTCGGACTTGATGCCTGCGGCTTCCAGCAGGCTTGGGGCCAGGTCGATGTTTAACACCATCTGATCCGCCCGGCGGCCCGGATCTGCAATCAGGCAAGGGGCACGGACAATAAACGGCACCCGAATGGATTCCTCGTAGG
>CAZFWD010000178.1:0-8011 GCA_964522535.1 uncultured Desulfonema sp. | reverse complement strand
TACTCAGTCCGCCATATGTGCTCAAATTCAAAGAGGAGAAAAAACAGTCATTGAAAAAGGATTTAAACTGAATAAAAACTCATAATCAGATATACGTCCCTCAATCTTCCAGAATCTTCACGGTTTCGGCGATTTCCGCCTCGGACACGCTTTTGCGCAGGGCCTCCATGTCCTTCATCACCCCGGCGAACCGGATGCCTTCGGCAGCGCTGATCCATTCCAGGCGCAGGCGCTCGGGCCGGATGCCCAGTTTCTCCATTTTCTTATGCACCTTGGCAATCCGCTTTTCCGTCCAGTGGTTGGCGTCAATGTAGTGGCAGTCGCCGATATGGCATCCGGACACCAGCACCAAGGGCGCTCCTTTTGAAAACGCGTGCCAGATAAATTTTTCATTCACCCGGCCGGAGCACATGGTACGGATCAGCCGCACATTGGCCGGGTACTGGAGCCGGGACACCCCCGCGAAATCCGCGCCCGCATAGGAGCACCAGTTGCAGGCAAAGGCCAGGATCTTTTCCGAAGGGTGATCGGCCAAGAGCGCATCCACCTGGGAGATGATCTGATCGTCCGTGGAGTGATTCATGACAATGGCCCCGAACACGCATTCCGCGGCGCAGGTGCCGCAACCGGCACAGGCCGCGGTGTTCACCACGGCCGGGGTCTTTTTCTTGGTGTCCACGGTGATGGCGTTATAGGGGCATACGGTGGCGCATTTGCCGCAGGACACGCAGTGCTCGGCGATGATCTCGGCGGTGATGGGCTCGGTGGTGATGACGCCCCGGTGCATGAGCCGGACGGCCCGGGCCGCGGCCGCCGACCCCTGGGTCACGCTTTCCTTGATATCCTTGGGGCCTTCCGCGCAACCCGCGTAAAAAATCCCCCGGGTGGCCGCATCCACGGGCTGAAGCTTGGGATGGGCCTCAAGGAAAAACCCGTCGGAGGTAAGTTGCAAGCCCATCATCTCCTGAAGCCGATGGATCCCGGAAGCGGGTTTCATGCCTATGGCCAGCACCATCATGTTAAGGTCATGATATTCAACGCGGCCTGTTCCGGTGTTTTCCACCGCCACCCGCACGCTGCCGTCTTCCAATTCCTCGATGCTGCCCGGCAGCCCCCGGATATACTGAACCCCCATCCGACGGCTGCGGTTGTACAAGTCTTCGAATCCCTTGCCGAAGGCCCGAATATCGATATAGAACACCTTGATCTCCATATCCGGGTAATGCTCCTTGAGAAGAAGCGTGCTTTTGACGGTGTTCATGCAGCAGATATTGGAACAGTAAGCGCCCCCGTTGCGTTGGGAGCGGGAGCCCACGCACTGAATGAAGCCCACGGCTTTCGGCCGCGTTCGGTCCGTGGGCCGGATCAGCTCCCCTTTGGTGGGGCCGCCGGCATTGACCATGCGCTCCAATTCGAGACTGGTCAGGACATTTTCATACCGGGTATAGCCGTATTCGTCCATTGCCCGGGGATCATAGGGTTCCAGTCCGGTGGCCACGATAATGGAGCCGACATTGACATGGAAATCCTGGTCGGACATGTGGAAATGAATGCACTTCTTGTCGCAGGCATCACTGCACTTGGCGCACCCGTGGCCGAGGCATTCATTCATGTTGATGGCATAGGCGGAGGGGACCGCCTGGGGAAAGGGCATGAAAATCGCCCGCCGTGACGAAAGCCCCACGTTGAATTCATCCGGATAGATCACCGGGCAGACTTTCGCGCACTCACCGCAGGCCGTGCATGCGGATTCGTCCACGTAACGGGCTTTTTTGACGATCCGGACATTGAAATTCCCGACAAAGCCTTTGACTTCCGCGACTTCGCTTAAGGTGTGCAATGTGATATTGGGATGCCGACCGACATCCGCCATTTTCGGCCCGAGAATTCAGATGGAACAGTCCATGGGGGGAAAGGTCTTGTCCAACGGGGCCATGCCCCCGCCGATGGACGGACTTTTTTCCACCAGGATCACCTCGTATCCCGTGTCCGCGAGATCCAGGGCCGCCTGGATGCCGGCGACGCCGCCGCCGATGACCAGGGTCCGCTTGGTCAGGGGGACCACCTGCTCGGTCAGGGGCCACAGCAGCCCCACCCGGGCCACCGCCATTTTAACCAGGTCCTCGGCCTTGGCCGTGGCGGCGTCCGGTTCCTGCATGTGCACCCAACTGCACTGCTCCCGCAGATTGGCCATTTCCATCATGAAGGGATTGAGGCCCGCTTTTTTCATCATCTGCCGGAAGGTGGGCTCGTGAAGCCTCGGGGAACAAGACGCCACCACAATGCGATTCAGTCCGTTCTCCGCGATGTCCTCGATGATTTCCATCTGGCCGGGCTCGGAGCAGGCATAGGTGATTTCTTTCGAAACCATCACGCCTTCAAAACCCGCGGCCTTCTCCGCCACCTTCGCGCAATCCACGGTCTGGGCGATGTTCAGGCCGCACCGGCATACATACACGCCGATGCGGGGGGTGTCGGTGACAGCATTGTCCGGTGCTAATGTCAAACTTTCCATTTTTGCCTCTCGTCTATGATCAAAAACATCTCTCTTTAAACTTCAAATTTCTTTTGTTTACTCCCACCGGATCGTCTCCCGGATGACCCGGGTCAAATCCTGAATTTCCATTTTCAGATCCTCGCCCAGGAACGGGTCTTCCATGGCGCACTGGAGATGGATCTGGCATTTGGGGCAGGCCGTCACCAGCAAATGGGCTCCTGTCTCCCGGGCCTGTCTCAAGCGCTGGACCTGCATGGCCTTGCTGTAGGCGTCGCACCCGGTCCAGGCGCAGTTGCCGCAGCACATGGAAACATCCTTGTAATCCTTCATTTCCGTCAAGCCGTCCGGGGAAACGCGCCGGATCAGTTTGCGCGGCAGGTCCTTTAAGCCATCAACGCCGGTCATACGGCAGGAATCCTTAAATGTTATCCGCTGATCCAGGGGATTGAAGGCCACGGCCCCCTTGTCGATCTGCTCTTCCAGAAATTCATAGATATGGGTGACTTTAAACCCCGCGTCGACGCCGAACCGTTTATAATCCACCGCCAGGGTGTGATAACACTCGGGACAGGCGGTAACGACCTCTTCGATGCCCCGGTCCTTTATCATCTCCACATTGAGCCGGGCCAACCTTAGAAAATTTTCCCGGTCCCCGGACCAGAGCAGGTCATGGCCGCAGCACCGCTCGTGTTCCAGAAGGGCCGGCGCCACATCAAAAAAATTCATCAGCCGCAGACTGTCCGAGATCACTTCCGTGGTCCGGACGCCCAGGTGATTTCTGAAAAAGGTGTCGAAATACGGGGCGCACCCGCCGAAAAAAAGAATTTTACTGGTCTGATCCAGCCGGATGTCGTCGCTAAGCCCTGTCCACCGGCGGGTGGCCACGGCCGGTGATGTCATGGACCGCATCAGGGACTGAAAAAACCCGCCGTGGGCCTGGTGGGAATCCCCGTCTTCCCGGCTTTTCATCAGGGCCCGAACATCGCAGATAAACTGCGGAAAATTAACGTCGGAAGGGCATCGTAAATAGCACATGCCGCAGGTCAGGCAGGACCAGATGTCCTCGAGGATCTCTTTTGCATTGACGTTTCCCGCGATCACCGCGCTGGCGATGGCCCGGGGGGAAAAGGACTTTCCGGCCAGGGCCAGAGGGCAGGTTGCCGTGCATTTGCCACAGTCCTGGCATTCGTAAACATTGTGGATTGCCAGAATTTCGGAAAATGACAGCGGCCGTGCCTCGGCCGAAATGTCTTTGGCGAGCGTCGGCGTGATCGGCGAGTTTCCCAGCATTCGAATCTTGTCGCAGCACTCGTGAAGAAACGCCTCGAAGGCATCTACGTCATCCGGAAGAAACATGCCCAGCCGCAGGTGATCCCGGTCCAGCCCCAGCAGGGCCAGAATTTCCCGGGTGTCCTCCGTGACCTGGATGGCGCTTTCCATGCCTACGCCGTAACGGCAGGAGCCGGGCTTGCACCCGGCCAGCATCACACCGTCGGCCCCCATTTCAAAGGCCTTGAACAGCAGGGCTTTTGTCATTCTTCCGGCGCAGGGAATCCGCACCATGCTGATTTCCGTCGGAATCCGGCCGCCCCTGGCCTGAAGCGCCTCATAGGCCGCATAGGCGCCCCAGTTGCATAAAAACAGAATAATTTTATATTGTTTGGAATCGTTCATGCCTGCCTTCTAATTGACCAATATCTCCCCAAGGGTTTTTTCCAAAAACGTCTGATCCCGGAAGGGGCTGTCCGCCGCGCTGGACGGACACACGGAAATACAGTTGCCGCATCCCTTGCACAAGGTCTCATCCACCACCGCGAACCATCCCCCGATGTCATTGGCCTGCATGGTGATGGCGCGGTAGGGACACATGGCGATGCACCGCCCGCATCCCCGACACCGAGCCGTGTCCACGGTTACCGTAAACCCCTTGTGCTGGCGGGGTCCCCGGGGCATGACCGCCGCGGCCATGATGGCTGCGGCATCCCCTTTCTGGCGGTTTGAAACGGCAATACCGGGCGGGTCCGAAACGAATAGGCCGCTCACGGACGTCATGCACGGATAGAGGAAGGGGATGCCGGTAATTCCCGCTTTCTGCATGGCGGCGGTCACCGCCCGTCCGTCAATGCCGTCCGGTCCCTCCAGATAGGGAAGCCGACCCCGAAAAGAATCCCCCAGGATTACCGTGCCGGCCTGAAACTGCTGCTCCGCGTCGCGCAATGCCGCAGTGAGTTGAAAGGCACCGAGGCTGCCGGTGATCCGGATCACCCGGGAGCCCTTGAACGACAGGAGATTGGCATCATCATAATCGCCTTCCAGGGGCTTGTCCCGGGACCCGAAAAGAAACACGTCAACGCCGGCATCGGCCAGGGTCTTCGCGCTTTCGATAGCGGCTTCGCTTTCGCCGACAACCGCGGTGGTGAAATTATAATTCCGGGCCGGAGAGGAAAACGGCTTCAGGTTCCGGGCCCGTCTCACGGACCGGCGGATCATGCCGCGAAATTTTTCCACGGCCAGGTCCGGGTCATTTTTCAGATCGGTCAGCACCTCGTTTCGAATATTGCAGGTCATGACCATGGACCGGCTGATGCCTGTAGCGGTGAACAGGGCCTGCTTCAACCGGCTCCGCTGGTCCGTACAGGAACTGCACACAAAATTCAGGGGACAGCACACGCAGGAGGCCAGCACCAGCCGGTTGATGCCTTTTTCCTTCACTGTCTTTAAAATCGCGGCGATGCCATCGGGCACACAGGCAGAAACCACCGATTCCGAATGCAGAATGAAATCGCCATATAATAAATCCTCCAGGAACTGGTCCATTTCAGGACGCCACCCCAGGGAGTCATTGCACCGACAGGCGAAGACCCCGATCCGGATATCCCTGGCCAGGGCCGGTTCCGGGGGTGAAAAAGAGAGACCCCGTCCCTTGAGGCGTTCGGAGGTGCCGCTCAACATCACCATGGCCCGGGCCGCCGCGGCGAATCCCCGGGTCATCATGGCGCCTACATCCGTCCGGGACGCCGCGGGCCCATACGCCCGAATAATGTCATCCCCCCGCACCATGGGCGCTGCATCCGGGTCCGCGATAATGATCACCCCGGCATGCTCGGACAGGGCTTGGGCCTGTTCTTCGTGGCAAATGGCCCCGATGGCTCCGCAGGCCTTCACGCATTCCATGCAGTCGGAGCAGACCCCGCACTGGAGGCACCGCCGGGCTTCTTCCATAACCTGATCGGCGCTCAGGCCCAAGGCCACTTCATCAAAATTCAGTTTTCGGTCGGCAGGACGTTTCTTAGGCATGGGAACCCGGAAAACAATAGGAAGATCCTTTGGCACCGGTGTAAAATCCAGGTCAACGGACCGAACCGATGCGGTTTCCGTCATGGGGAGCCCGCGCATATCTTCAAGCATTCGAAGGGCCGCATGCCTGCCCTGGGCCATGGCGTGCACCACGGATGATGCGCCGGAAACCGCATCTCCAGCGGCATAGATATCCTTCGAACTGATGGCGAAGCCGTCGGAAACGGCAATCAGCCCCTTATCCGAGATTTCCGGCCAACGTCCGGTTTTCGCCAAGGTGCCGGCGCCCGCCTGACCAATGGCCACAAAGGCCCGGTCGAACGCCAAGAAAAACGCCTCGCTGTTTTTGACCACCACCGGCCAGGCGATACCGTTCGCATCCTCCGGACCCGGCCGAGTGGGCCGGCATTTCAGGCGGCTCAACCGCCGGTTTTTTCCTTCAAAGGCCACCACTTTAGTGCGGTCGATGAGCTTTATCCCCTCGGCCTCGGCCTCGGCCATTTCCTGGGGGTCCGCTGGAATCTTGTCCTCAGCAAACCACGATACAATGGTAACGTCGGCACCGATGCGGCAAAGCGCCCGGGCCAGGTCATAGGCCGCGTTCCCGTCGCCGATCACCGCGACCTTTTCCGGAAGCGCCGAGATTTCACCGCGATACAGGCGGGCCAGGAATTTAATGCACCCGCACACCCCGTCAAGGTCTTCGCCGGGAACGCCCAGCCGCCGGTCCGTCCAGGATCCGGTGGCCAGCAGCACCGCGTCGAACTTTCGTATCAGGTCCTCAAGGCCCCCATCCGGGTCGATGGGATGATCCGTTACGATGGAAACCCCCATGGACGTGATCCAGGCCAGTTCCCGGTCTAAAACGGTCCGGGGCAGGCGATGGGGGCCGATGCCATAGCGCAGCAGGCCGCCGGCCTCTTCCTCCTTTTCATAAATCGTCACCGCGCATCCGTTTTTGGCCAGTTCCGCGGCGGCCGCAAGCCCGGCTGGTCCGGACCCGACAACCGCGATCTTTTTCAAAGGCGTTGCCGGCGCTGGTTTTTCAGCGACGGCATCCGAGGCATAATCCGCCAGAAATCGCTTAATATCCCGAATCGCCACCGCATCATCATGATCACCCCGGCGGCAGGCCGCTTCGCAGGGATGGGTGCAGATGCGGCCGCAGATACCGGGGAGCACATTTGTTTCCCGAATCAGGGCCAGGGCCTCCTCAAACCGGCCTTCCTTGGCCAGGGCCACATACCCCTGAACATTCACCCCCAGGGGGCAGGCCTCCCGGCAGAGGGGAGGCCGCCGCTTGTCGATCACGGCCCGGCCCGGAAGACTCTGGCGGCTGCCAAATGAAATGGCGTTATCCGCCGAACAATTTTGAACCGGACAGACCTCGACGCAGCGTCCGCAGAGAATGCACTTTGACGGATCAACAAAGGTGGGAAGACGGGTGATGCCGATCCGGAAACCCTCCCGGCTGTGTTTGATGGATGTGACGCGGCCGGGCAAAATGCATTTGATGGCCGGATTTCGCAATATACGGATCAGGCCCGGACGATGGGCGTGGGAAAACGCCACTCCGGATTTCATGCGCAGGCCGTCCCCGGACAATTTCCGGTCCATGTCCGTTTCCGTATCCACCATGGTCAAAGGAATCCCGAGTTCTCCCAGCTTGTTCGCGGCCGCGATACCCGCAGGCGTCGCACCGATCACCAGCACCTTGTGGAGTCGTTCCTTCGGGCTTTTCATGGCGTGGCCCCAGTCTGTCCCGATGCTTTGCGAACCCGGCCCTTGAGCAGGGACAGGCCGTACTCATATCCCTTGGTAAATGCCTGTTGGTTCATTTTCTCCGTTCCCTTGGGCACCGACTTCATGACCGCGTCCTGGGTCGCGTCCAGGCTCGTGGCCCCGGCCACCGCTGTGACAAATCCGATCATGATGATATTGGCCATCATGACCCGCCCCAGCTCCTCAGCCATGCGGGTGGCCGGAATGGAAAAGCACTCCCGGTCGTCCAGGGGTTTCACCAGGTCCCGGTCAATCATCAGAATCCCGTCCGGCTTAAGAGCGTCGATGTATTTTTCATAGGCGGACTGGGACATGCACACGAGCAGATCCGGGGTCTTGATGTAGGGATATTGGATCGTCTTTTCGGAAATGATCACCTGGGCCGCGCAGGCCCCGCCCCGGGATTCCGGCCCATAGGACTGCACCAGGGTGCTT
>CAZFWD010000177.1:0-11180 GCA_964522535.1 uncultured Desulfonema sp. | reverse complement strand
GCCCGGCGGGCCTCGGGAATATATCCGCCGATGCAAAGCCCCATGGCGGCTTCCACATGATCCCAAGGGTCGGTCTTGCCCCCCAGGCTCCACGGGATTTCGCCGTTTTCCTTCTGAATACCGGCAATCAGGGCAGCGGTCGCATCAATATCAACCTTGACCTCATGCCTTTTCGGTCTAACCTCCTGCTTCATATCGTCTTCCTCACATCCAGCGCCCGTTGTTATAATAAATATGCCAGAAAATCCATTTATTTTAGCGCCTGCATAAAAAAAAAATAATATGCCAGAAACAATAAACAGGATCAAGAAATTTACGAAATCTTTCCCCTTCTTTCCCATCTTTCCCTTAAAAGATGCTTGACTGGGAAAGGGAAGTGACTTAGGTTTTGATTTTATGTAGAAAATACGGTATAAAAAATACAAGGAGTTAATCAATGGCGTTTACCATAGCGGTTGCAGGCAAAGGCGGCACGGGAAAGACCACCCTGGCCGGTCTGCTGATCAAATACATGATAAAAACCGGAAGAACCCCGATTTTGGCGGTGGATGCGGATTCCAACTACAATTTAAACGAGGTGCTGGGCATTAAGGTCAGCGACACTTTAGGAAACGCCCGGGAGGACATGAAAAAGGGAAAGGTCCCCTCCGGCATGACCAAGGACGTGTTCATATCCATGCGGATGGAGGAGGCGGTGATTGAAACCGGCGATTTTGATCTGATCGTCATGGGGCAGCCCGAGGGGGCCGGCTGCTACTGTGCGGCCAACTCCCTGCTGACCAACTGCATCGAGCGCTTAACCGACAACTACCCCTACATCGTGATGGACAACGAGGCCGGCATGGAGCATATCAGCCGGTTGACCACAAAAAACGTAAACGTGCTGATGGTGGTCTCGGATTCCTCGCGGCGGGGGCTTCAGGCCGCGCTTCGGATTCATAACCTGGCCCAAGAGCTCAGCATCGGGGTTGAAAGAAGCTGTCTGGTGTTGAACCAAGCAAAATCATCCCTTCCGGACGAGGTTACCGATATGATCAAGGATGACGGGATCGAGTTTCTGGGGGCTGTGCCGGAGGATGAAACGATCTATCAATTCGATTTTACGGGCAAACCTACGATTCAAATTCCCGAGGACAACATCGCCGTAAAGGCCGCGTTTGAGATATTTGAAAAAATTTTCCCATAGACGCACCATGTGTCAACCGGCTTGCCGCGGAGTAACCCATGTATATCAAATGCTGGGGATCAAGGGGCTCGATACCGGTATCCGGCCCTGATTATCTGAAATACGGCGGGGACACCACCTGTATTGAAATCCGGGCAAGAAGCGGGGAACGGATCATCGTGGATGCCGGAACCGGTATTCGGCGCCTTGGAGACCGGCTGGTCCGGGAAAACCAGAAAACCTTTCACTTCCTGTTGACCCATTTCCACTGGGACCACCTCATGGGGTTTCCCTTTTTTGAACCCCTTTACCGAGACTGCGATATTTATATTTACAGATGCCCCCTGCCCGGAAACGATGTGGAGCATATCGTTAATAAACTGATGGGCCCGCCGCATTTCCCGCTTCGGTATTCCGACCTGAAAGCGACGATAACTTACAAGACCGCATGTCCCGACGCATTCCGGATCGGATCGATTCAGGTGGTTCCCATACCCATAAGCCATCCCGACAGTGGGTGCGGATACAAGTTTATCGAGGACGACAGGTCCTTTGTGTTTTTAACCGATAACGAGCTCGGCTATACCCACCCCGGCGGACTCCGGTTTGATGATTATAGGGATTTCTGCGCAGGTGCCGACCTGCTGTTTCACGATGCGGAGTATACCCCCAAAGAGTACGAAAAAAGAATCGAGTGGGGGCATTCGACCTATGTGAATGCGCTGGAACTGGCGCTTCGGGCGGGCGTCAAAAACCTGGGGCTTTTTCATTTAAACCGCGAGCGAACAGACGCCGAAATGGATCGCATCGTGGAAAAATGCCGAGACCTCATCCAAGACCGAAACAGCGACATGGCCTGTCTCGCTGTTGGGGTCGACATGGATTTTGAGCTGTAATTGATTGGCCCGGCCCCGGGGTGATGAACATGGAAGACCCGATGGACAAAACAGCAGACCGCCTGATCCCTGAACAAGAGCCCTCCGCCTGGGTGCACCAAATAGAGCTTCCCGAACCCTCGCTCAGCAACAACACCGCGGATGCCGACCGGCTCATCCATGCATTAAAAACCGTTCTTCAAACGGACGCGGTGGATATGGATCTGCACCTGTTGCGGCGAATCCCCGCACTGCTCCGAAGCTGCGACGGGAAGCTGCGCTGCGCCTGTTTCAAGGACCATGGACGCGGAATGCTTCTCGGCGTAAAGGGGTTCGATGATCCGTGTTTCTTTGCCGGGATCGCGATCGATCTGG
The DNA here is from genome assembly GCA_964522535.1 of uncultured Desulfonema sp. Taxonomy (GTDB): domain Bacteria; phylum Desulfobacterota; class Desulfobacteria; order Desulfobacterales; family Desulfosalsimonadaceae; genus DYLE01. The sequence continues at coordinate 8,765 of CAZFWD010000177.1, read as the reverse complement.
GCACCACCCGGGTGGTGCTCCGTCTGATCGACCTGGAGTCCGGAAAAACAATGGACGAAACCGCTTTTGACAACCCCCAAGCCTCCATCGGGCCGGATATCCTTTCGCGGATTCACCATGCGGACCGCCAAAACGGCCTGCAGGAACTCAACCGGCTGATCCTTGACGGATTAAACCTTGCCATTGAACGCTGCTGCGAAACCGCCGGAATCTCGCCGGCCGATCTGTTTGTGGCGGCGGTTTCCGGAAATACCAGCATGGGGCATCTGTTTCTGGGCATCCCCCCCGGCGGAATCATTCGGGAACCTTATATCCCGGTGGTCAACCGCCCGGGGCTTATTCCGGCCGAAGCCGTCGGCCTGAAGATGAATCCCCATGCTCGGGTGTTTATTTTTCCCAACGTCGGCAGCTACTTCGGCGGAGACCTGATTTCCGGAATTCTGTATTCCGGGCTGCATAAGCAAAAAAAGGTCTCGATCCTCGTGGATGTGGGCACCAACGCCGAGGTGGTCGTGGGAAACGAGGACTGGCTGGTGGCCTGCGCCGGGGCCGCCGGGCCCGCCCTGGAAGGGGGGGTCTCAGCAATCGGAATGACCGCAGGACCCGGCGTGATCGATGGAATAACCATCGATGCCCATACCCGCGCGTTTCATATTCATACCATAGACGACCTGCCGCCAAAGGGCATCTGCGGCTCCGGCATGATCGACCTGATGGCCGGCCTTTTTCTGGCCGGTATGGTGGATATTCGGGGAAGACTGGTTCCTTCCGCATGCGGTAACCGACTGATGGAAAAAGAGGGGATGCGGCGAATCGTGGTTGTCTTTCCGGAAGAATCCGCCGACGGCGGTGAATTATCCATCAGCCAGGCGGATATCGACAGCCTGATTCGCTCAAAGGCGGCCATGTACAGCATCCTGCAGACCATCACCGAATACGTGGAGACAGGGTTTGAAAGGCTGTCTTCCTTCTTCGTGGCGGGCAGCTTCGGATGCTTCATCAACCCCCGCTCCGCCATCAGCATCGGAATGCTTCCGGACCTTCCGGAAGACCGCTATAAACCGCTGGGGAACAGCTCCCTGGAGGGAGCGACGCTGGCCCTCACCTCAAGGGAGGCGTTTGATGAAATCGAAGAAATCCGCAACCGGATTACCTATCTGGAATTGAACGTAAACCAGACGTTTATGGGCCGGTTTTCAGCAGCCCGTTTTCTGCCCCACACCGACCCGTCGCTGTTTCCGTCGGTGAAAAGACCGGTTTAACTGCGTAACTTTAATTTAAACGCTTCGAACAAGGAGGTCAGCCATGGGATTTAAAAAAACGCTTGAACAGATTCTGGCCAATACCCGGCAGACCGCTGATTTTTATGACGCACAGATGCTTACGGTTTTCTGGGAGACCCGGCCCGAGATCGTTGCCGATCTGCTTCCGCCGCCCCTGGAACCGGCGGAAATTCCCCTTGCAGCCGCTTTTGTGGCCGACTACCCGAGCACCAACTTCGACGCGGTCTACCAGGAAAGCGCCCTGTTTCTGCGCGCCGTGCACAACGGCGAAGAGGGAAGCTACTGCCTTGCCATGCCGGTGACCAGCGATATGGCCATGGCGGGCGGACGAGAGGTTTTCGGGTTTCCCAAAAAAATGGCCGAAATTCATTTTAAAAAGGACGGGGAATCGGCCGAAGGGTGGACCGAACGCCGGGGCGTCCGGTTTATGGAGATTTACGCCGATCTCAACGGAAGGTTCAACAACCCCGACGCCCTGCCCGCCCTGATGAGCGGCGGAATGGAAGCGGACGGATCGATCCGGACGGTAGCTTACAACTTTAAGCATTTTCCGGGGCCGGAACCCGGCAGCTTTGACTACAACCCCCGGCTGATTCGCCAGGAAACCGTGATGAAACCCAAAGAAATGCTGTTCGGAGAGGCAAAAATCATCCTCCGTCCCTCCGACTATGATCCTTGGGCCGAGGTTGAGGTGGTGAAAATGCTGGGCGCGGTGTATACAAGAGGCGACAACATCATGCACGGGGCAAAGGTGGTGGCCGAAACCGACCCCCTTACCTTTGCGCCGTACGCCTTTTTAAAATGGGATGTAAAATGGTAAACCAGAACGAATAAAACTATTGATACAGGTCCCTGGCGGCCTGGTGAAGCCCCAGCTCAGACAGCTTATTTTTTGTAGGCTTTCCGGTATTCCAGTCCCAGCCGCACACGCTGTAGAATTCCTCAAGCATCATCTCCAGGGCCGGCGCGATTCCGGCGGTCGCCCCTTCCGAAAGCGGGGTTCGAACGATTCCGGGCAGGGTGTCGTCTTGGCGCGTCACCCCTAAAATATTGTTGATCGCCCGTTTCAGGTTCAGGGAGCGCTCCCCGAAGGTCAACAGGTCCATTGCCGCCACCTCATCGCCGGTGATCGCCGAAAGGATTTGAGCGATCAGGGAAGCGGGAAGGGGGGAGAACTCGCACAAGGTCAGGCTGTTGTAAATCTCGCAGAAGCTCAACGCCTTTGCGGCAAACGCCCCCTTCTGTTCGGGGTTGTTTTTATCGGTGAAGCTGATGCCCACATCCAGGCCCACCTCGGTTCCCGGCGCATCCAGGCTGTAAAAAGCGCCTTTCAGGTGACAGGCGCCTCGGGGCCCCACCGCATAGGCAAGCGCCGCGCCCTGATAGGCCCTCGGGTCATGCATGGGAATCTCAAGCCCCTTCACATGCGCCGCCTCTTGGGGGTCTGCGCCGAGCTGTTTTGCCATCTCCCTGACGCCCTTTGACAGCAGCGCGCCGATCCCCTCCTGTTTGATCATCAGATCGATGAGTCTTAATATGGCCGCGCCATCCCCCCATCGAATCTCCATTCCCGCCTGCTCCTGAGTGAGGGTTCCCTTTTCATAAAGGTGCATGGCAAAGGCGATGGATACGCCGGCGGAGATGGTATCGATGCCGTAGGCATTGCACAGATGATTGGCCATCACCACCGTGTCCAGGTCAAAATTCATGCAAAGCGGCCCGAAAGCGGCGACGGTCTCGTACTCCGGTCCGTCCACCTTCGGAATTTGCTCCGTAAAATCGAAAACGACCCGCCCGCATCCGATGGGACAGCCGCTGCATGCGGAACCGGACATCCGGTATCGGCTGCGGAAGGCCGGGCCGTGGACTTTTGAGGCCGGAAAAACGCTTTTGGTAAAATATTTCGCAGGAACATCGCCGAGCCGCATGGCCAGGTCCATGTAAAAATTGGTTCCATAGAGCTTATACGCATTGGTGTTGGCGTTGCTCCCGATGCTGTTCCGGGCTTCGGCGATGAGGGCCTTTAACCCTTCGCTGTCGGCGACCTCGGTTTTTCTGTTTCCGGAAACAACAAGGGCCTTTAGGTTCTTTGATCCCATCAGGGCGCCCATGCCGCACCGTCCGGCCGCCCTGCCCTCGTCATTCATGACGCTCGCAAAATAAATCCCTTTTTCACCGCCGGCGCCGATACAGGCAGTTGAGGCCCGCTCATCGACCTCGGCCCTTATTTTCTCCTGGGTCTCATAGGTATCCCCGGTTCCCCAGAGATGGGCGGCATCCCGAATCTCCGCATGACCGTCTTTCACGTAAACATAAACCGGCTTTTGGGCTCTTCCGGTGATCAGGATGCCGTCATACCCGGTTCCCTTCAGGCGCAGGGGGAACTTTCCACCGGTGGTGGACTCCCCCCAGATGCCGGTGGCGGGGGAAATGCCGCATATGGCCGCCCGGCTGACCATGGGAATGTTTGACCCGACAAAAGGGCCGACAGCAAACACGATGGGCGTCTCCGGCGCAAGCGGGTCCATTTTCGGTTTAACATAATCGTATATCAGACCGGCCGCCAGGGTTGACCCGCCGATAAACATTTTTTGCTGGTCTTCATTGATCAAAATATCCTCACTCCGTCCGCCGGTCAGATCGATCTTTAAAAATTTCCCGAAATTCCCTTTCATGGCTACCTCCACAGATCCGAATTCATATCGAGAAGCCTGCCTTCATAGGCGTTTAGGAAGATATCCGCAAGCTGCGCGCGGGTCAGGTCGAACCATCCAAAGTAGAACGCCGGGTCGGTCGGGGTCTGGGCAAGGATCATCTCCATGTTCTTTTCCAGATCCCCCTTGGCAACACCGGCCTCCTTAAGGCTGATGTGAAGGTTGACTTCCTTCATGAGTCCTCGAATCTTGTTAATCAGATTCGCCAGGCTGTTTGCATCGGAGGCTTTATCCCTTACCCCCAGGGTATCGCAGAGCTTCAGGTACCGGTCGGTGATCCGCGAATACACCTGAAGCTCATAGGGGATGAACAGAATCACCATGGCCCCGTGATGAATGTGAAACAGCCCGCCGATGGTATGCCCCAGGGCGTGGGAAATGCCGGATCCCGCATTGGCCAGCGGAATCCCCGCCATCATGGCGGCCTGCTGCATCTTCATGCGGGGCATGATGTCGCCTCCGTCCCGGTAGGCCCGCGGCAGCCATTCAAAAATCATCTCGATGGTTTTAAGGGCGATGGCCTGGTTGATCTCATCGGATTTCGGCGCCATGAACCCGTCGATGGCATGGGCCAGGACGTCGCCGCCGGTGCCTGCGGTCAGCTCCGGCGGCATTCCCGTCGTCAGGGTCGGGTCCAGCAGCGCAAAATCCGGAACAAACTCCGGCAGGGCGCCGGCCACCGGAAGCTTCACCCCGTCCGGAAAGGAGATGACCGCCACCCCCGAAACCTCGGAACCGGTCCCGCTGGTGGTGGGAATGGCGACCAGCTTGGCCTTGTTCCTCAAGTTTAACGGAACCAGGGGGCTTAATATTTCAAGCTTCACATGGGGGTGCTCATACAGCAGCCATGCGGCCTTTGCCGTGTCCATGGCGGACCCGCCGCCTAAGGCAAAAATGAGATCCGGCGCAAACCGTTTCACCTGTTCGGCGCAGTCCTTGACCGTGTCGATGGGCGCGTCGGGCTCGGCCTTGGCCCAGATCTCAAAGGAGATGCCGTGCCTTTTTTCATAGGGGCCTGTGATCTTTTTCGCAAACCGCACTGCATAGGGATCGGTGACCAGAAACGCCTTCTTGCTTTTGCACTCCCTGGCGATCAGGTCCACCGCATCGGGTAAAAGCTGGGGTTTGTCTAAAAAAAGGTTGAAACCGGAAAACACTCGGGGCACAAAAAAGGGTTTCATCACGTCCCTTAAAAATTCGGCCTGCACCATGGGGCCGCCCCAGGTCCTCAGCAGGTATTCATGCGTCCAGTAACTCATCTTCACCTCTTGCTCATGGCATTTAGAATTGATCAGGATGACATGACGAAATTGATGGCCGCGCCGAACCAGGTAAAGGAATGAACCTTTCCCTCGATTCCCACCAGGTGGTTGGAAAGCGCCTGCATGATTCCTTCCTCCCCCTTTTTCATGGCATAAAAGGCGGTCTTGGCATCCGCCCACACCATGGCGGCATCGAACTGATCCAGCACGGCGTCGCTTGAAAAGGCGCCGTCTTTAAAAATGAACCGTTTTCCTCTCGCCCCGTCGCCGGTCTTGATCACCACCGCGCACTCATGCCCCATCAAAAACCTTTTAAACCCCTTGTTGGTCCGCGCGGCCTTTTTAAATTTTGATGCCAGAATAAAAAGGAGCAGTGAAAATCTCATCGCATCCTCCCTTTTGAATGCGGGGTTTTTGGAACCATCGACCGATGTTGATCCCAATTATGGACTTAACTTTTTGATTCATTTAAATTTTTATACTGCTCGGAATAATGGATGTCAAGATTATCTTTATTTCCATTTTTATTTCCAAGGACATGAAGACGCCGGAAATGGGTTTATTTATATGCTTTCAGCCGAGTCGCATGGATAAATCGCTTCCACCATAAAAAATGGAGCGCTTGAAAAATAAGCTGTTGCAATTTATTGCTTTTCATCGTATTTTTCACACAATTTAACGGGCAATATACATGTTTTATCCTAGTATTAAACCGCCAACCTTTTAAAAGTAAAAACCTTGTTAAAGCCTTGAAAAATACGGTATAAAATTCGATTATAAAATGCATAAGAACGAATCCTTGCAATTAAAATACAGATGGTTTTCTAGATGATTTGACTCAACGCCATAATTATTAAAATTGCAAAATTTAAAAAACAGTCTGTCGAACATGCGATCACACGGGCTTCAACCCATGGGGACCTGGGTACCCGATGCCGTACCCCCCGCATTTTCATCTCGGGAAATCGTCGAAGCTGTCCATTGCGTCAGAGAGCCTGCGCACATCATACAGGATGCGGAAAGGGGTTGTGTGGGGCTGGGGCTTTCCGGAAAAACCCATCCGGCGAATGATGTGGCCGCAAGCGGGTTTTCGCATCTGGGCACCCTGCCCGCCCTTTACCCGGAATGGCTGGGCGACCGGTCCTTTTGCGAGGTCCACACGGTCCGGTTTCCGTATGTGGCCGGAGCCATGTATCGCGGCATCGCTTCAACTGACATGGTCATGGCCATGGCAAAATCCGGCATGATCGGTTTCTTCGGATCGGCCGGGCTTCCCATCGATCAGGTGGAAAAATCGCTGGTCCGGATAAAAAACGGTCTTGCCGACAGCGGTCTTTCCTGGGGCAGCAACCTGATCTATACCCCGGCGGACCCCGAGCTTGAACAGGCCATGGTGGAACTCTACCTTCGTCATCAAGTCAGACGGGTATCCGCGTCAGCCTTCATGAAGCTTACGCCGAGCATCGTTCATTACGCGGCGACCGGTCTGACAACCGATGCTCACGGCAGGACACAAAGGCAGAACCATGTCTTTGCCAAGCTCTCCCGCACGGAAATCGCACAGCCCTTCATGTCGCCGGCCCCGGCGGAAACGCTTGATTTCCTGGTATCCCATGGCAAGCTCACCCCCGACGAGGCCCGGCTCGCAGGGCAGCTGCCCATCGCAGAGGACATCACCGTGGAAGCGGATTCCGGCGGGCATACGGACAACCGCCCGCTGCCCACCCTTTTCCCGACCATTCTTCTGCTTCGGGATCAAATGATGGAAAAGTACCGGTATTCCCGACCGATCCGGGTCGGAGCCGCCGGAGGGATCGGAACGCCTTCCGCCGCAGTCGCCGCGTTTTCCATGGGGGCTGCCTATATCCTGGCCGGCTCCATCAACCAGGCCGCTGTGGAGTCGGGCTTGTCCGCTGACGGCAAGGAGATGCTGTCCAAGGCGGAGGTGACGGATGTGGCCATGACCCCGGCTGCGGACATGTTTGAGCAGGGGGTCAAGGTTCAGGTTTTAAAACGCGGCACCCTATTCCCCAACCGGGCTGCCGACCTCTACGCCATCTACTCGCAAAACAGCGGAATCGATTCCATCCCTGAAAAAACCAGAACCCAGCTACAGGAAAAGGTGTTTGGCGCCCCCCTTGAGAAAATCTGGGAGCAGACGCGCGCGTTTTTTGCCGCCCACAGGCCGTCGGAAATCCAAAGGGCCGAAAAAGACCCCAAACATCGCATGGCCCTGCTCTTTCGATGGTACCTGGGAAGCTCCGCGGACTGGGCCATTCGAGGGGTCGCCTCCCACAGGCTGGACTACCAGATCTGCTGCGGCCCGGCCATGGGCGCTTTCAACGCCTGGGTTCGAGGCTCTTATCTTGAAAAACTCGAAAACCGGCGGGTTGTCGACATCGCCTTAAACCTTCTCGAAGGCGCGGCGGTGCTGACCCGAGCCCAGCAGGCAAGAACCTACGGGGTTCCGGTTCCGGCCGAGGCGTTTAATTTTAGGCCCCGGCCGCTGACCTATGGATCAACGCCATAAGGAAAGGTATGCCATGCGTCCTAAACAGACAAACCGAAAAAGCCGATCTGAAAATTCGAAAAAGAAAACCAAGGATCAAACGGATTGCCGAAAGGAAATGAAAAGGGACTGCCCGGTGGCCATCATCGGCATGGGCTGCCTGTTTCCCGGCTCCCCGGACAAGGAGTCCTACTGGCGCACCATCACGGCCAAAAAAAACCTGATCACGCCCGTTCCGCCGTCCCACTTTCTGGTTGAACAATACTATGACCCGGATCCAAAGGCGCCGGACAGGACCTACTGCAGGCAGGGAGGGTTTCTCGACCCGGTCGCGTTTGATCCCATCGCCTTTAATATTCCGCCTGCAAACCTGGATTCCATAGACACCTCCCAGCTTTTAAGCCTGGTGGTGGCCCGTCAGGTGATCGAGGAGGCTTTTGCCGGACAGCTCAAAAACATGGACCGAAGCCGAATCGGGGTGGTGCTGGGGGTGGCCGCCGGTCTTGAGCTGCTCGCGGAAATGGCGGGCCGGCTGGAAAGGCCCATCTGGATCAAGGCCATGCGGGAAGCCGGGCTTCCGGAAAACGAGATCAAAAAAATTTCAAACACCATCCTCTCAAGCCATGCGCCGTGGAAGGAAAACACCTTTCCGGGCCTGCTCGGGAACATCGTCGCCGGCCGGATCGCCCAGTTTTTCGATCTGGGCGGCATCAACTGCACCAACGACGCGGCCTGCGCCAGTTCCTTCTCCGCCCTTTCCCAGGCGCTTTACGAGCTTTATCAAGGCAGCTCGGATGTGGTGATCACCGGAGGGGCCGACACGAACAACGGGCCTTTTCTTTTTGTCAGCTTTTCAAAGCCCCCGGCCCTGTCCCCCACCCACGACTGCCGCCCCTTTTCCGACAAGGCCGACGGCATGGCGCTGGGGGAAGGGATCGGCATGGTGGCGCTCAAACGGCTGGACGATGCGGAACGCGACGGCGACCGGATTCATGCC
>CAZFWD010000176.1:0-7485 GCA_964522535.1 uncultured Desulfonema sp. | reverse complement strand
CCCTGCCGCGCCCGTGTTCCCCACCACCCCTCGCTCCCCCCCCTCCACTCCCCCGCCCCGCCCCCCCAAAACCCCCCAACGAAGCGAACAGTTGGGACTTTTAACGGTTCCATCAAAGTTGACTTTACGCCAGCGGCTCAAAATGATCAATATCCAAAATGGTATGGGTGGTCTTTTTTGAAAACACCGCGCCGACCTTCATGCCTGCTTTGACCTTGTCTCCCTCAATACCTTCTAAGATATGCACCATCGGCGTATCCGCGCCGTCGAGCCGGATCATGGCCAGGATAAACGGCGCTTTTCGCGGCAGGTGTTTGTCGTCATAGCAGACCACTGTATGGTTTACCACCTCGCCGGTGTTTGCAAGCGTCACCCAGTTGTTCCGAAGGTCTTCCATGCAACGCTCACAGGTCTGGCGAGGCGGCACAAACACCTTGCCGCAGGTGTTGCATTTCACCCCTAAAATTTGATGCTGGTCCCGAATGGTGGTGATAAAGCTGCTGCCGACCCGGCCGGCAAAATAGCTGTAGGGCAGGGCCAGCTTTCCTTCCTGCACGTCGCAGTCGCTTGCGTCAAAATCCTTTCTCATATCGAGGCTCCTTACTCATCCAGTTCAAAGTACTTGATATCGAAAATCCCGCCGGTGCGGTTTTCAGCCCAGACCGGCCGCAGGCGGCTGCCGTGAACCACCTTTCCTTCGAAGACCATTCCCATTTTAGCGTGATCCAGTTGATCCGGCCGCAGCAGGTGCCAGAACACCTCCTCGTCTTTGCACCCGTCCAGCAGAATGCCGATGGCGCCGTAGGGGGTCTCCCGGGTCTCCCCGGTGAGCGGGTCCGGGCTGGCGTAATAGCAGTACTCCATCATCCGCATCTCGCCTTTAGGCCCGATTTCCACCCATTCGTCGTTACGCACCCGGCAGATGGCGCAGGCCTCTCTGGGCGGCGATTGAAGCCGGCCGCATTTGGGGCAGCGAATGGCCAGGATCTTTTTCTCCTTTAAGCCTTTTAAAAATTTGCCCATCACCGGACCCGTGGCAAACCGCTGGCCCACGGAGATGATCTTTTTTAAGGCGATCAGCTCCTGCTCCTGCTGGGCGGCCTGACCCGGAGGCAGGTATTTTTGAAACATGCGGCTGGTGGCGGCAAAGCGGTTGAAATCCCCTCGAACCTTGATCTTTCTGGCGGTAAAGGCGGTCATGCCGTCGATTTTTCCGATGTTGAGCCCCACAAAGGTTTCCCCGTCGGTTTCCATCACCACGTCGCAGGAAGAGAGATCATCCGTTTTTTCAAGGTTCATACTCCCATTCTGAATATCCAGCTTCCATCTGCCGATTCCGGAAATGTCATACCCGAAGCGCTGGGTGATCCCCTTGGCGCCTTCAGGCCGAAACCGCTCCGGCATGGAGTCAAAGATATCCTCTATGTTTATTCCAAAATAGCTGTGCATCATACCCCCCTACCAGTTTAGGTCTTTTTCGAGCATGGTTAATACGGTCCACATGGTCCCCCCGAATCCGGAGGCCAGGGCGTGATTGACCGGCCTGGGTATCTGATGAGGGCCCGCGTCCCCCCGGATCTGCTTGGCGGCCTCCGCCACCCTCACCATGGCGGTGGCGCCGATGGGGTTGGCCGCGATCACCCCGCCGGAGGGGTTGACCGGCATCTTGCCATTGATCATGATCTCGCGGTCCTCCACCAGCTTGAGATGGGCGTCGCCTTCCAGCAGGAAAAACTCTCGAAGCCAGTCCACTCCCCACCAGGCAGAGGGGTCATACATCTCAAACACGTCAAAATACGAAAGCGGATCGTCAATTCCGTTTTGTTTGTAAAGCTGCTGGGCCGCGAACCGGTGAGTGGTTTGATTGGGGTAGTAGTTGTTGCACAGGTCCAGGGTCTCCTCCCGGTGAACCGTGATATGGTCCCGCACCCATACCGGTTTGGAACTGATCTGCTTGGCCTTTTCCTCCGAGGCGAAAATAATGGCGCAGACCCCATCGGACTGGGAGCACATATGGATCAGCCTCAGGTTGCCGATTAAGGGAGGCGAGTTTTTCATCAGGTCGTCCATCTGGTCCCAGTTCAGGCCGAACGCCCGGTGGGAGTTGGGGTTTAAGCAGGCGTGCTTGTCCATGATGATCCGGTAGGTCATGGCCGCGCGCTTGGCCCGCTCCTCCCCGAATTCAAAGATCAGCTTGACGGCGGCCTGATCGGTCAGGGCCCCGGACTGAAGCTTTCGGGCCCAGAGCGGGTCCGCCATGTTGGTGATTCCGCCGGTGGTGTGCCCCTCCTGAAGCTTCTCAAACCCGATGGCCAGCACTGTGTCGTACATGCCGGAGGCCACCAGGTTGTCCGCCGCGCAAACCAGGGTGGCGCCGGTGGTACCGCCGGTGGTCAGGCGAAACGCCTCCTTTCCATAGGCGCCGGAACCCAGGGTGTGCCAGAGATCGGGCTGATGGACCATTTCAAACAGTTCCATGTTGCCGTGGATCACGCAGTCGATGTCCTTAATGCCGATGCCGGCGTCGTCAATGGCCTGTCGGACCGCCTCATGCACCATCTCCGGCTGGTTGACATCTTCCCGGTGGCTGGAAAACTTGGTTTCGCCGATGCCCACGATGCCGACGTTTCTGTTCTTCTTTTTATATCCCATATCCCTTCCCCTTACTTTTCAAGGATGATTACCGCATGATGCTGCCCGGCCGGCCCGGTGGTGCCGTGGGCCAGCGCCCGTTTTGCGCCGTCCACCTGCCGGTTTTCGGCTTTGCCTTGGATCTGAAGCACGGCCTCCGTGGCCCGGGCCAGACCGCCCAGCATGATGGGGTTGCCGGCCAGCATGCCGCCGGACAGGTTGACATGGTCTTGATCCATTCCTCCGGCATCGATCCAGGCCCCGCCGCCGGCCTCATCGGCGATCCCGATCCCTTCGGCCCACAGGGGAAGCTGATAGGCGCTGGCGTCATTTAACTCCACGATGTCAAAGGCGCTTTTCGAATCCGTGATTCCCGCCATGCCATAGGCGCGCTTGGCCGCGTTCTTTAAGGCGAAGTTGTCGGTTAAGTCCCGGTCTCCCAGAAAATAGCTGTCCATGCAGGTTCCAAAACCGGTGATCCAGACCGGATGATCCGTGAATTCATGGGCGCGCTCCTCGCAGCAGAGCAGCATGGCCGCGGCCCAGTCTGTGACCGGGTAGTGATGGAGTTTTCGGATCGGATCGGACAGCATGGGAGAAGCCATGACCTCCTGCTCCGTGACCGGTGCGTTTTCCCGGGCAAAGGGGTTTTTCGCGGCGTTTTGCCGGGAGCGCACCACGATTTTGGCCAGGTGCTCCTCGGTGATGCCGGATCGCTTCATGTAGGCCCGGGCCTGAAAGGCGCCGGCGTTTAAGAAATCCAGGCCCACCGGCCGGCAGTAAAAGGGGTCGAACGCCAGGTTGGTGCACATGTTCCGGCTTTCGGCCTGGGATTCCTTGCAGTGGCCGATAACCAGAATCAGGTCGTCATGCCCGGACAAAATGCACGCCATGGCATACCCCAGGGCGTTGATGCCGTCCTGGGCGATTTTTTCCTCCCCCCGGAAATGGGCGCCCACAACGTCGGTCATGCCGTTGTCGGATATGGTCCGGGCATCGAACACGTCGTCTGAGATGGTGACCACGTTTCGAATCCCCTTTTCCATATCAAAGCCGACCCCGGTCTGGTCCATGATGGATTCAAAGCAGTCGAACAGCATGCCCTGAAACCGTTGGTACCAGATATCCGGTTCGTTTTTGATCTGCGAAACGGCGCAGATGGCGACTCTTCGGTTCATAGGTTCTCCTTATTTTAGTTTTTACAGGATAAATTTTGAGATGATTTCCTTCATGATCTCCGAGGTGCCGCCGCCGATGGAAAGAATCCGGTTGTCCCGGTAGAACCGCTCCACCGGGTATCCGCGCATGTAGCCGTACCCGCCGAAGATCTGGACCGCGTCATAGGTGACCTTGTCGCTGACGTTGCACGCGAAGTTTTTGGCCATGGAAATTTCTTTAATCTGGTTCACCCCGGCGCCGATTTTTGCCGCAATCCGGTAGGTGAACTCGGTGCTGGCCTCCACCAGGGTGGCCATGTCCACCAGCTTGTGACGGGTGACCTGGAACCCGGTCAGGGTTTTGCCGAAAGCCTGCCGCTGCTTGGCATACTTGAGGGCTTCTTCAAGGGCCATGCGGGCCGTCATGTTCGCCATCACCGCCAGGGCGAGCCGCTCCGTCTGAAAGTTGATCATGATCCCGTAAAACCCCTGGTTTTCCTGGCCGAGCAGGTTCTCCGCCGGCACCCGGCAGTTGTCAAAGAAGATCTCGGCCGTGTCCGAGGCCCACCATCCGGTTTTTTTCAGGCTTTTGGATACCGAATAGCCGGGGGTGTCCGCCTCGATCACGATCAGGCTGATGCCGTGGGCGCCCTCGTCGCCGGTGCGGACTGCGCAGGTGATCTGGTCGGCCCGGCATCCGCTGGTGATAAAGGTTTTGCTGCCGTTGACGATGTAGTGATCCCCGTTGCGGACCGCGGTGGTCTTGAGGTTGGCCACGTCCGATCCGCCGCCCGGCTCCGTGATGGCCAGGGCCGCGATCCTGTCGCCGGCCAGCACCGGCGGAATAAACTTCTTCTTCTGGGCTTCGGTGCCCAGGTTTAAAACCGGAGGCAGCGCGATGTTTAAGGACCCGATCCCCGCGCAGAATCCGGCGGAGGTGGAGCGCATCAGCTCCTCGGATGCGGCGATGCCGAAGAACACATCCCCCGGGGTTCCGCCGTATTCCTCGGGAAACCCGATCCCCAGAATGCCGACATCCCCGGCTTTTTTATACATTTCGCGGGGAAACGCGCAGGCCTCTTCCCACTCCTCGATGTTGGGAAGCACCTCCTTTTTAATAAATTCCCGAACGGATTTGCGGACCAGGTCATGGGCCTTGGTAAAGTACGCCTGATAGGTGGTTTTTGTTTTAAACTCGTAATCCATTTTTTGCCTTCCTTTAAAAGCAGATGCGCAGGGGCCAATTCAAAAAATTTATATTTTTTTGGTTTTAAGAACGAACAAATTAACCACAGAGCGCACAAAGGACACAGAGAAAAAATTATTGTTTTCTCTGTGCGCTCGGTGGTGAAAATTTTTTAAAAGAACCGAGAAGTTGATACAATCGTAAAAAGTCTACTGTGAGCGAGATCGAGGCTTTTCTCCCCGAAAGACTCACGAAGCGAACAGTTTGGACTTTTTACATTTTTAATCATTTTTTAAACAAAACCCCGGGCGGAATGGCCAGGCAGCTTCCATCGGCCACCAGTTCGTCCTTCTGATTGGTCCAGCGCAGCTCCATACGCACCCATTTTTGTTTTTCGATCTTTTCCACCACCTCGGCGGTCGCCGTGATGGTGTCCCCGAAATAGGTGGGTTTTTTAAACCGCACCGTGATTTCCGGAATCACCGTGCCCAGGCCCGGCAGCTTCATTCCCAGAACCGGCGCGATCAGGCTCTGGGGAAGCGCGCCATGGGTGATCCGCGTGCCGAAGGGGGTGGTCTTGGCAAACTCCTCGTTTAAATGCATGGGGTTGAAATCCCCGGAAATCCCGGCGAACAGGTAGACGTCGGTTTCCGAAATGGTCTTGGTAAATGAGGCGCACATGCCCACCTCCAGCTCCTCATAGGAGTAGCCCATCTCAAATTTGCCCTTTTCCGTAAAGGGCTCGAAATGATCAATGTCCATGAGGGTGGCGGTGGTCTTTTTGGCGAACACCGCCTTGACCCGCATGCCGGTTTTCATCTTGCTTGCAGGGACCCTTTTGACGATATGGGTCAGCGAGGTATCCGCGCCGTCGAGCTTGATTTGCGCCAGGATATAGGGGGGCTTAAACGGCTGGTGCGGCTCTTCATAGCGGATCACTGTAAACCCGGTAACCGTGCCGGTGTTTTCAAGCTCCACCCAGTTTTCGGAGATATCCGCAAAACAGCGCTCGCAGGTGGATCGGGGCGGAACAAACACCTTGTTGCAGGTTTTGCATTTGAGCCCTTTGATTTTTTTATCATCCCGAATGGAGATAATAAAACGGCTTCCGGTTCGGCCGGCAAAATACTGGTAGGGCAGGGCCAGCTTTCCGTTTACGACAAAACTCTCCTTTGCTGCTGTGTTCATGATGATCTCCTCAAAAATCAGTCAATGAGTTCAAAATATTTGATGTCCGTAATCGCGCCCACCCGGTGATCGTTCCAGACCGGCCGCACCCGGTCCCCCTTTTTGGCCCGGGCGTGATCCTCGGGTTTCAGCTCATGCCACAGGGTTTCATGGTCCTTGCACCCGTCTAAAAGAAAATGCGCCGCCACATAGGGGGTCTCGCGGACCTCGCCGGTTAAGGGGTCAGGGCTGGCGTAATAGGTGATGTCCATGATGGTGATCTCTCCTTTCGGACCGACCTCCACCCAGTCGGTGGCCCGCACCACGCATTCGGCGCAAACCTCCCGGGGCGGAAGCTGAAGACGCCCGCATTTGGGGCACTTGTTGGCCAGGATTTTTTTATCCTTTAAGGCCAGAAGGAACTTGCCCATGACCGGACCCGTGGCAAACCTCTGGGGAATCGACAGGATCTGTTTCTTCACCAGCAGCTCTTCCCGTTCCTCTTCCTGAGCCGCGCCGGCCGGCGGGGTGTATTTTTTAAAGAACTTGGTGGCCTTGGTGAGCAGCCCGAGATCCCCTTCGACCTTGAGCTTGCCCGAGGTAAAGGCGGTCATGCCGTCGAGCTTGCCGAGCGTGATGGCAATCCAGTCCTTGGCCGCGCAGGTGGTGGTGACATTGGGGTCCTTGATCCCTTCAACGATTTTAACCGTGCCGTCGTTGACGCAGACGGTCCACTCCCCGCCGTCGGTGCCGGTGATTCTATACCCGTAGTTGGCGACGATGCCTTTTAGATTTTCGGGAATCGCCCGCTGCTCCATGCTGCCGAAGATATCCGCCACGGTCACCTCCGGGGCTTTTGCCTTGGGCGCGCCCGAAAGCCCCCACTGCCGAAGGGTCTTTTTGAGCACCTTGCCGATGGGGCTGCGGGGGAAATCCTCCTGCATGATTTCCACAAATTTGGGGACCTTAAAGCCGGCCAGATTTTGTTTGCAGAACTCAATGACCTCTTCTTCGGTAAGGGAATCGTCTTCGGCGATCACAAACACCTTGACCTCTTCGCCCATGGTTTTGTCCGGCACCCCCACGGTGGCGGCCTCGGAAATCTTTGAATGGGTGGCCAGCAGGTTGTCGATCTCCTTGGGGTAGATGTTCTCCCCGCCGCGAATAATCATGTCCTTTTTCCGGTCCACGATAAAGATATAGCCGTCCTCGTCCTTGATTCCCACATCGCCGGTGTACAGGTACCCGTTGATAATGGTTTTGGCGGTTTCCTCGGGCTTGTTGAAGTACCCCTTCATCACGTTGTCCCCCTTGATCACGATTTCACCGGGGGTGTTGGGCGGC
>CAZFWD010000175.1:0-9181 GCA_964522535.1 uncultured Desulfonema sp. | reverse complement strand
GCTGACCGTATTTCTTTCTTTCTTTCTTTCGGGGATCCCGCTTCACAAACCCGGCCTTCTTTAGAACCTGCCGGAACTCGGGATTCAGCTGGAACAGCGCCTTTGTAATCCCATGCCGAACCGCCCCGGCCTGGCCCAGGGTGCCGCCGCCGGTCACCTTGACCCGAATATCGTACCGGCCTTCGGTGTTGGTCAATAAAAGGGGCTGAATCGAGGCCTGTTTTGCGGCCTCCAGCCCGAAATAATCATCAATCGGCTTGTTGTTGACAAGGATATCGCCCTTGCCGAGCCTCAGCCAGGTCCTTGCAACCGCGGTCTTCCGCCTGCCGGTAGCATAGTATACGCTTTCCTGTTCCATTAAACGCCTTGTGTCTTCTTCTCTTAAGGGTTTATTCAAAGCTACCCGATATTTTGCCTGACATCCAGCGGTTCCGGTTTCTGAGCCTCGTGGGGATGACTGCTGCCTGAGTATACCTTTAACTTTCTGTAAAGGCTGCGCCCCAGCTTGTTTTTGGGCAACATGCCCTTTACGGCAAACCGGATCAGCGCCGAAGATTTTTTTTCCATAAGCTTTCCGGCCGTGATGGATTTCAATCCGCCGATGTATCCGCTGTAGTGGTAGTAGGTCTTCTGCTGCGGCTTACGGCCGGTCAGCACGATCTTGTCCGCATTGATGACAACGATAAAGTCCCCGCAATCCACATGGGGCGTATACAAGGGGTTATGCTTGCCCCGCAACCGCGCCGCCACGACGCTGGCGAGCCGTCCCAAAACCAACCCGTCGGCATCGACAAGCCACCACTTGCCCTGAACATCCCGATCCCTGGCACTGTATGTGTATTTTTTCAACGCCCAAGACTCCTTTAAAAATTAATCATAAATTTTTAATTAAAAATTCTGATGATGTCAAGAAAAAAACCCGAATATTTTTGTAAAACGCCATGATCATCGGCCTATCGGCGGAATTGACACGCCAGAAAATATGCCGTATAGGTAAACCGATGAAACGCCTTTCTCCACCCAAAACCGATAAGGAGCCCATGCACCCGGTTGAAATCGAAGTCAAATTTTACCTGCCGAATATGGATCACATGCGCAGGCGGATCCAGCGCCTTGGAGCCGTCCCGGGAGCAAGCGGTTTTGAAAAAAATATTCGGTTTGAAAACAAGACAAACCCCCTTCAACCCCGGCAGGCCCTGTTGAGGCTTCGCCAGTCCGATAAGGTCACCTTGACCTATAAATCACGGGTTCCGGGCAGGCAGGCTCAGTTTAAGATTCATACGGAGCTTGAAGTGACCGTCAACGCATTTGATACCATGCGGCAAATTCTTGAATCCATAGGGTTTCACGCCGAGCAGGTCTATGAAAAAAAAAGGGAATCCTTCCTGCT
Organism: uncultured Desulfonema sp.; assembly: GCA_964522535.1. Classification (GTDB taxonomy): domain Bacteria; phylum Desulfobacterota; class Desulfobacteria; order Desulfobacterales; family Desulfosalsimonadaceae; genus DYLE01. The sequence continues at coordinate 7,791 of CAZFWD010000175.1, read as the reverse complement.
GGCGGATACCCATCTCTGTCTGGATGAAATGCCCTACGGCGGATTTATCGAAATTGAAGGGGGGAAAAAGGATATCCGCCAAACCGCAAAACGCCTCGGGCTTGACTGGAAAAACCGCATCCTGTCCAATTACCTGGAAATCTTCGAGGTATTAAAGCAGCACCTAAACCTTGGCTTTTCGAATGTCACTTTTGACAACTTCAAACCCATTCAAATGGATTTTTCAAACTACCTGCACCTGTTCACCGCCGAATGAAAAATTCGCGGTTTAGCCTGCGATCACAAAAACAGGGTCTCCCTTGCGGGCAGGGCAAACCGCGGCGGCGCTGCCGCGGTTTACTGAAATCTCCAGAAACCCCATGCTTCCAAAAATTGCCAGAAGGGTTTGGGAAGGCACTGAGGAGTAGCGATCCGCCAATCCGTTGATCTGGTGCTCCCCGATGATCACCTTAAGCCGCGACGGTGTTATCGTGCCGCAGAGCTGTTTCACGCTGTTTTCATGGATGTTGGTGATCAGGTTGCCGAACCGATCGATCAAAACGATTCTACCTCTAAGTTCGCCGGTGTTCGAAAGGACTGGAGGGACGATGCCGAGATCTACCAGATCCTGAGATTCCATGCGGTTTCCAAGAACGCTGACATTCAGCCCCCTGCTCAGGTGAGCGGCCACCGGCGCGAAAATATCCCGGCCGTGAAAGGTCCGGCTCACCGGCTGCAAAAAAAAGTCCGGATTGTCCACCCGCACCACGGCGTCCGCCGGTTCGGCGTCCAGAATCAGGCTTAACACCCCGTTATTCGGCGCCAGAAAAAAATGCCCGCCGGCCGTTACGGCGATAACCGCCCGGCTGCCGCCGACACCCGGATCCACGACAACCACGTGAATCGATTTTTTCGGAAAATACCGGTAGGCCGCGGCGATCAGGTAAGCCGCGCTCGACACATCCTGGGGGTCTACTTCATGGGTGATGTCGACGATCCGAACCTCGGGATTGATGGAAAGGATAACCCCCTTCATGATCCCGACATAGGGGTCGGATAGGCCGAAATCGGTGAGAAGGGTGATCATGCCAGACGCAACATCAGGTTCGCTCAAATCCCAGGTGCCGGTAGGCGGCATCCGTCGCCTTCCTGCCGGCGGCGGTCCTGATGATAAAGCCGGTTTTTAAAAGATACGGTTCCACCACATCCACCAGGGTATCGGTCTCCTCCTGAAGGGTAGCGGCCACGGCTTCGATCCCCACGGGACCGCCGCCGTAATACTGAACCACCGTCATCAGGTACCGACGGTCCAGGGGGGTGAGCCCTCGGGCGTCAACCCCCTCCAGGGCCAAAGCGGCATTTACCGTTTTTTGAGTGATTCTGCCGTCTGCGCGCACCTGGGCATAATCCCTGACCCGTTTCAGCAGCCGGTTGACGATCCGCGGGGTCCCTCGGGAGCGTTTCGCCAGCTCGGCGGCGCCGTCCTCTTCAATCGGCAGGGCGAGCAGGGCGGCCGACCGGCGGACAATCCGTTCCAGGTCCTCTGTGTTATAAAAATCAAGGCTTCGAAAAATGCCGAAACGGTCCCGAAGCGGCGCGGACAGCAGGCCCACCCGGGTGGTGGCGCCGACCAGACAAAAGGGTTTTAAGCGGAACCGGTGGCTTCGCGCATGAATCCCCTTGTCAAAAATAAAATCAATGCAAAAGTCCTCCATGGCCGGATAGAGGAGCTCTTCCACGGCCCTGGGCAGCCGGTGAATCTCGTCCACGAACAACACGTCCCCGGCCTCCAGGTGGGTCAACATGCCGATGAGGTCCCCCCCCTTTTCAATGGCCGGACCGGAGGTCACCGTCAGAGTGGTCGACATCTCATGGGCGATGATATGGGCCAGGGTGGTTTTCCCCAGACCGGGCGGGCCGTGAAACAGCATGTGCTCCAGCGCCTCCCCTCTTTGTTTCGCGGCCTCGATAGCGATCTTCAGGGTCTCTAAGATTTCGGCCTGACCGATATAATCCGACAGACACCGGGGACGCAGGGTGATAATCTCCGGATCGCTGTCCATGGGCAGGGCGGCGTTCGTCACGATCCCCTGCTTTTCCGAGGAATAGGTAATGATGTCGTCACTCATGGGATATCTCTCCGCGGTAAACCTCCTCAAAAAGCGCTTCCGGATTCGAGATCAACGGTTTGCGCTTTAAGGCCTCGGCCACCAGCCGCCTGGCTTCATGGGTTCGGTACCCCAACTGATCCACCAGAACATCGATCACCTTACCCGCGAAATCCTCGGCCGGCAGCGGCGCAACCGCCTCATTTTCACGGATCAGCGCAAACTTGCTCATTTTTCCCTTGAGGGTTGCGATGATTTTTCCGGCGGTCCGCTCCCCGATCCCGTTTAACCGCTTCAGCACGTCGATATTCCTGGATTCAATGGCCCTGGCGATATCCCGCACCGGCAGGGAAAGCGCCTTGCTCGCCTTTAGGGGACCGATGGCCTCGACGGATATAAACTGCTGAAAAAACTCCCGCTCGGCCTCGAGGGCAAACCCGATCAGCACCGGCCGGGGCTGATGTTCGGTCTGATGGTGATAAATATGAAGAGAAACAGGATCCCCGGGTTTCTTTGCTTTCAGGGTCTCCATGACAAAGGCGGGAACGAATACCTCGTACCCCACCTGGCCGGCAAGGATAATGATTCGGTCCTCTTTAAGGGTCAGCAGCGTGCCTTCAAGGTAAGCGATCATTTTTTCGTCCCGAACCTTTTATCAAAAACCCCTGCGGCGGTTTAGAAAACGATGGATGAATAAACAGGCGCGTTCCCTCGAAAAAGACCGATCAGCGCCAGGGCCATGGCGTCCGAGGCATGATACGGTTTTATGGGAACCGGGTGGTTCAACCTTTGCCTAACGCTTTTCTCAAGCTGCCGTTTCCCGGCATTCCCGCTGCCGGTCAGCACCTGTTTGGCCTCGCGCACGGGGACCTCGATGACGGGAATATGATGTTGCGCCCCGGCAAGCAGAATCACGCCGGTCACCCGGCCCAGCAGGATTCCGGATTTGGGGTATTTTTCAAGAAAAAAGACATCCTCCACCACCATCACATCCGGCACGGCATCGGTCAACACCCCGGACAGCTTTGTAAAAATCCGGTCCAGGCGTTCCTGAAGCGGCGCCTTCGAGGATGTCCGGATCGTCCCGTATGAATAGCTTTCCACCGACAAACCGGACCCTTTAACGAGGGCCACGCCGGTCGCAGCGAGGCCGGGATCGATGCCGACAACCGTGATCATGCCGCCACCGTGAAAGGGAGGCCCTCAGTCGCCACCCTTGATCTCCTTTCTGGCAAGACCGGCTTCATGGGAATCGGGAAACTTTTCAATCAGCTCCTTAAACACCAGCCTGGCGTGGCCGGTTTCGCCCAACTTGTCAAAAGCGATCCCCTGTTTATAGTAGGCTGCCGGAACCTTGTTGCCGCCGGGATAGCCTTCGATGACCTTCTGGTACTCAAGGATGGCCTTCTGATACCAGCCCTCCTGAAAATAAATCTCGCCGATCCAGAACCGCGCATTATCCGCCAGATCGGATTTGGGGTATTTTTTCAGAAACCCTTCAAACCCCTCCTGGGCCGCCTCGAAGTCCTTTTGATCGAACCGCTGCCAGGCCGCGTCATACATCCCCTTCTCCGTCAACTGATCCGTCGGGGTATCGCCGGGGACCGGGCCAGGGTCGGGTTCGCCGTTTTCAAGCGCTTTTGCGGGCTCAAACCCCATGTAATCCTCCAAACGCTTGAGCCGGGCCTCCTGTGCCATGGCCGCGTCGGAAACATGCCCCACACGATCGTGAAGATCTTGCACCTCTTTTCGCAGGGCCTCAAGGGCCTGGTTTACCCGGTAGTCGGTTTCGTCACACATGCCGTTTAATCGACGAACCTCCTCCATCATCTGCCGATAAAGGGCGTCCTGGCCCGCATACATCTGCTGAAGCCCGTCGTCCTTTTCCCTTTGCTGAAGCATCCCGTCGGTCAGCCCTTCAATTTCCCGGGTTACCCGTTGGTTCTCGCGTTCCAGGGTTGAGAGGCGCCCCTTCAGCCGGTCAAGGTCTGCGCGCGTCGCGCAACCGGCCGGCAGCATCAAACCGCATAGTAAAAAAACAGCGACCATCCGCCCGGCAAACATCATGTGATCCTACCATCAAGGATTAAAAGGATTATCAAAAAAACACCGCTGTCTTCAGCCCGTAACGCATCCATGCGACGCGTTATCCATCGGCAGCCTGCGCTCAGGGGGTTACGATCTGAAAATGCCCCCGGCGGTTCTTGGCCCAGGCCGATTCATTATGGCCTGAATCCACGGGCATCTCCTCGCCGTAGCTGACCGCCTGCAGGCGGGAGGGATCAATCCCGGCATTGACCAGGTAGGTCAAGATGCTCTGCGCCCGGCGTTGCCCCAGCGCGATGTTGTAAGCCTCAGTCCCCCGTTCATCACAATGCCCCTGAATCACGACGGAAACATCGGGATTTGCCTTGAGCCAGCGCACCTTCTGCTTTAACACCGACATGGCCTCCCAGTTCAGCGAGGCGTCATCAAACTCAAAGTAGACATCCTGATTGACAAACGCCTCCTGGGCGGCCTCTTTTTCCCGCTGCAGGGCTTCGGCCGCCTGCCGCCGCTGGGCTTCCAGCTCCTCCTCTGAAATTATCGAAGCCCCTTCCGCGCCGGCCTGATCTTGGCCTTCCATGGCGGACGGGTAGGTTTCGGAAACACCGGTCTTCGGCTTCTGTTTCTCACAAGCACTAAAAGCCAATAAAAAAACAGCGACCAGGGACAGCAGAAAGACCTTTAACAACGCATCATGGACGTTCATCTTTTTTCTCCTTAATGATATAGGGTTACATTCCAAACCGCATCCTTCCAAAAAATATTAATCTGTTCTATAACAGATCGCGGCTCAATCTTCAAGCGCCGGTAAAGACCATGCCGGCGCGCTTTGTTCCCCCGCGAGCTCAAGCAGGGGTCTCTGATCCGTTCCTGAGGCGGTCATGACAAAAATTCGGGATTTTCCCGTCCGCGTGGAGCTGAAGGCGATCAGGCTTCCGTCCGGCGCCCAGGACGGCGACTCATTGTTTCCCGCGTCCCGGGTCAGCTGGGTCACCCGACCATCGATCGGGTCGATAAGGTAGATATCGATCCGGCCGCCCTTCATTCCCGAATAGGCAAGCTTATTTCCGGCCGGCGACCAGGCGGGCTCGGTGTTGTAGGGACCGTCATAAGTCAGGCGTTTGATATCGCCGGTTTCCAGATCCGCGATATGAACCTGGGGGGTGCCGGAGCGCTTGGAAACAAAGGCCATTTTCTTCCCGTCCGGGGAAAAGCTGGGAGACACATCGATTCCCCAGCTATTGGTCAGCCGTTTTTCCACCCGGCCCGAACTTTTCAAAAGATAAATCTCCTCGTCCCCTTCAAACGAAAGGGTGGCCGCCATCAACGCTCCGCCCGGAACCCACCTGGGGGTGATATTGATTCCCTGATGTGAGATCACCTCCTCCTTTTCCCCGCTCAGATTCCGAATGCATATGACGGGTCGGCCGGATTGGTAGGCGGTGTAGGCAAGGGATGATCCATCCAGGGACCAGGCCGGAGAAAGGGCCAGGGTTTTTGTCCGGCTGATCTGCCGGGGATTTTCCCCGTTAAAATCGCAGATAAAAATCTCCTTGTTTCCGGTTGTGGTGGAAACAAAAGCGATGCGGCTGTCAAAAACCCCCCGCCTTCCGGTCAGCCGATAAATGATTTCACTGCAGAACCGAAGCACCATTTTTTCCTGGTCCCCTGTGCTTCCCTTGTACCGCTTTCCGAAAAGCAGTTCCGCCTTATAGGTATCAAACAGACGAAACTCCATGCGAAGGGTGTCGTCCTTCACAGAAACCCCGCCGGTGACCAGGAGCTCCGCGTTGATGTCCGTCCAGTTCTTAAAATTAAGACTCAAGGCATCGATCCCCTTTTGCTGGGGGTCTTCCAGAAACGCGGCCCGGTCGATCATCTTGAAGTAGCCCGTAAATTCCAGGGAGGCATTCATGAAATCCGAGGCCTCACGGGCGATCAGACGCTCCTGGGGCAGGTCGGACAGGCTTTTAAACACCGGAACAGCCATCGGAATTTTGTTTAAAAAGGGATCGCTGATCGTGATATAGTCATAATCGGCGTGCAATTGCGAAGAAAACAGGAAAAGGACCACCGCCGCCATCCATACCCAAAACACCGGCTTTTTGTGTTTCCAATCGCGCATATCGTAAATACCCTTTCGCAACCGGTTCCGCGCCCTCACTGGTGCAATCCGGTCGGCGTAAACCCCAAAACCAGGTGATAATACAGAAAGCCTTCCGGCAGCGGCGGAAGGGGGTTTGATTTCATCACGGTCTTATAGGCGGAATCATCCAAGTAGATATTTCCCGAACGTTTCTCATACCAGACGTCCGTTATGCTTCCATCGGGCAGGATTTTGATCACCAACCGGGTCTCTAGTCCTTTTGTATTGCCGGCCAGTTCCTCGGAAAACACCCAGTTGTTTTTGAGTCGCACCGACACCTCGGCCTGGTACACCTCGATCTGGCTGAACCCCTTGGCGTGAAGCCCGCCGGGTCCGTCTGTATCCGTTTTCGTTTTCGTAAAACCCGCCCCGGCCTGGCTTTCCACCTCTTTTCTAAGCTGATGAATGCGGTCCTCAACCGCCTTCGGATGCGCGGTTTCCGATTGTTTCTCGATCCGTTTCACCGCGCTTTCCAGCAACTTTTCGGTATTCATGCTCTTTTTTTTAAGGGATTGTTTCACCCTTGACCGATCGGGCGGTTTAACCACAAACGGGTCGGAATCCACCTTTTTCGCATAGGCCTGCTTGACCGGCGGGGGTTCCTTTTCCGCCGGCGCCGGTTCTTGCCTGGTTTTTATCTCCGGGGGGGTTACCGGTGCCGCCGGTTTTTTTTCACCGGCCGCAGGAGGCGGAGACGGTATTTCCGGGTTAAAAGCGACAAGGTCCACGGTAATCGCCGGCGTTTCCGCGATCCGCCTGTTCGAAAAATCAAAAAGCTGGGCAAACGCAATCACCCCGAACAGACACAAATGGCAAACAAAGGAAATCCCCACAAAAATAAAGAAGCTTCGGAGTTGGTGATCAACGCCGTAAAGTATCGTGGGGGTCGGCTTCATCATTAGGTCCAAAAGGTTCTTGTCTGTCAATCATGCCCTTGACCGGATCTGGGGTTATCGGCGGGTTGCGTGACCATGCCGAGTTTTTCAACCCCCGCGCCTTTGATCTCGGACATGACGGCAACGACCTTTCCGTAAGGGATGGTTTTATCGGCCTTTAAAAACACATCCCGGGACAGGCGGGTTTCAAAGATCTTGATCAGCTTGTCTTTAAGATGATCAAGCCCCACCACGTAATCATTGATCCGAATTTCGCCATCCTTATCGATGCTGATGATCAGCTGCTCATCTTCCGATGCGAGGTTGTCCGTATGACCGGTTTCCGGAAGGGAAATATCCACCCCCTGAATCATCATGGGGGCCGTGACCATGAAGATGATCAACAGCACCAGCATGACATCCACAAACGGGGTGACATTGATATCGGACATCAAGGAATCATGCTTGCCGTTGAGCATCATTCGGCATCCTCCCGGGACAGGATCAAATCGCTTTCGATGATGTTTAAAAAATCCGATGAAAAACTGTCCAGCTCGGACTCAATAATTCGAATCTTCTGGGTAAAATAATTAAAAGCGATTACCGCCGGAATCGCCACAGCGAGCCCGGCCGCGGT
>CAZFWD010000174.1:0-5805 GCA_964522535.1 uncultured Desulfonema sp. | reverse complement strand
ATCAGATCTTTTGTCACGGAATCGATCACATCCAGGATTCTGGCCCGGTATTCGGGCCTGCTTTCGGCCATCAAAGAATGTTTGATCAGATCGACGCCTTTTGCGCCCTGATCCTTGAGCAGCAGGGCCGCCATTCGCCGGACGCGAAGGCTGGATTCCCGTTTGACGATGTCGATCAGGATCGGAAGCGCCTTGCCGTCCATGCTGCTCAACAGTTGAAAGGCCTCCTGCTGGCGACCGCGGTTTTCTGATTTGAGATCCTCGGTCACGACATCGGCGATTCTGGGGTCTATTGTTATTTCAAAGAAATTGATGCCATCCCATTTGTCCATGGGATCGGTGCCGGAAGGCGCAGGCCGTTGCTGCAGCTGGGTATACACCCAGGCGGCCAGGCCGTATTCGCTGAAAAAAATAAAGCGCGCCGCGCACTCCTGAAACAGACCGGCCAAGCGGGCGATCAGCGCAGCCTCGGCTTCCTTCTGAAAAAGGGGCATCATCGGCGTCAGCATAAACCGAAGATAGGCGGCAGTGGGCCGCCAGTCCACGGGTTTTAAAAGGGATTCAAAGACATTCGTCAGTTCGGTTCTGCCTTCGGTATTTGAAGCCGTGTATCTTTCGCAAAACCTTCCAAGAATCGCAGCAGCAGCCTTTTTCCTGCCGGACAGGAATAACGCCATCAGGTGGTTTGAAAGGGCGGCATCGTCGAGCGTCTCCGTCTCCGCCTCTTCCGATATCAGCGCATCTCCGGCGCGTTCAAACCCTTCCTCCTCGGCATCCCCCTTGTCCATTTCATCGAAAATGCCGTAAACCCGTTGATCCAGGAGAATCCCGGCGATCCCCTTTTCCCTGAGAATCGTTCTCCAGAACCCCGCATCCGCGTTTTCCGGCAAGGGTTGAGACGACGCGGTAAAAAATTCAAGCAGGTCTTTTGCAGAGACCTGCTCCAGAAAGGAGATGCTGTTTAAATGGGTATCTGCAAAAAAGCCTAAAAGACTCGAGGCAAGGGTTTCGAAACGGGTGGTGTCCAGCTTGTGGTCGTTTATCAGCAGGGATGTCTCCACGTGGGCGATGGTCAACACGGGCTGCCTTTTGAAAAACGTCTTCAGCGCGGAAATCAGTTTCGCGACCGCATCCTTCGCGACCGGGCCGCTTGACGGGTAGAGTTTGAATTTGCTGTAGGCCCCCATCATCGCGCCGATGACCTGCCGAATGATCTCCACATCCCTGTCTTCAAGCTGTCCCCCGCCAATTTCCTTGTCTCCGGCCTCACTCGAAAACGAGGCCATCAGGGCGTCGATGGTTTGGGACTCCGCGTCCGGGGACTCGGCGTCGATTTTCATATAGCGGACCTGTCTGGGATAAATCTTAGATATTCCGTTCTCTTCGACAAATTTTTGCCAGAAGCTGGGGGAGATGATCTCTTTTCTTTCTACACGGCTGAACTTTTCAATCACCAGCTTGAGCTCCGCTTCCGTAAAGCCGTAAACAAAAGTCAGGCTTTTGAGCTGAAGCCAGTTCCAGAAAATGACGATTTTTCCCGCCAGGGATGGAAAACCGCTGATGTCGAGTTCCTGACGGTTTATCAGGATGGCGCGTTTCTGGGTAATGATGGAAAACCGTTCGACGCCCGTCAGGATTCGATCGACCAGCTGTTTCATCTGCTGCAGCGAGCTGACCACCGCCTTGCTTTCAGGCGGATACAGCCGGGTGTTGCGAACAGCCAGCAGCAGCGCCCGCAGCAGTTTCGGAACGACCTCCAGGCCTTCTTCGGTCAATGGCGCATCCCCGATTTCTTCCGCCCCTTCCAGCGCTTTATCCTCTGCTTCATCCGCCGAATACGTGATCGCCTCCCGAAGGTTAAAGACCCGTTTATTATGCGCCTCCTGCAGCCGGGTGTAGGTCTCGGCCTTTTCCATGTTGTTGGAGCGTTGAAACTGATAAGCCAGCATGGAGGCGGCTGGAAGAAGGTCCTGCTTGTAAAGGGTTTCCTGATAGTTTCCGATCTCTTCGTGCAGACTCTTTTTCTGGTCCGCCTGAATGCCGTCGTAGATGATCTCCCGAATCCGTTTGCTGGAAAACCTGATGCTCTCATCGTTCTCCCTAAAGTCGGATTTCACGATCCCCTGGTCCACCACCTGGTTTAAAAAATCGTGAATTTTTGAAGATTTTTCGTTGTAGCTGCCGGTCAGCATGCTCAGCGATATGGATTCACCGAAGGCGGCGGCGCATTCCAAGAACCGTTTGCTGTCATCATCCAGGAAAGTCATTTTTTTTAAGATGATCTCTTCAAGGGAGTTGGGGAAATACCTTTTCTCTAAAGGGGCGACCTTCCACTGGCTTTTCGCTTGAATGATCTTTTTATCGGCGATCATTTTTCTTAAAATTTCCAAAATAAAGAGGGGATTCCCCTGGGTGAGCTGAACCAGTTCCTGGATCAGGCGCTGGGGCATGGCGATTCCCGGAAAAATAATGCGGATGTGTTTTTCAATGTCTTTTACCGTAAGCGGGGTCAAACGGACATCTGAGACCCCCAGGGATTCGCTGTAAGCGGAGCGGAACAGATCCAGCGGAATGGTTTTGGGGCTGGCGTGCTTTTCGTCCGAGGCGGTTCCGCAGATAAACAGGCGGATCATCTTTGCCAGCATGATCACGCGAAGCAGGTGAAGGGATGCCGGGTCGCTGTAATGCAGATCATCAATGAGCAGCACCAGGGGGCGGTTGCCCACAAGGGAGGTCATAAACCGGATAAAGGACCTGAAGATCAATTCTCGCTGACCGGCCTCGTCCTTGGGCGGCAGGGCGTCGCTGTCTTTAAGCTGGGGCAGGATATACGCCAGCAGGTCGACATCCTTTTCCGTCATGTCCTCCAGAATGCCGATGCCTTTATCCTCTTTTTGATTCATCAGCATCATCACGATATAGGTGATCAGGTAGTAGGGCCGAAAGGCTTCCTGAGCCGAGCCTGAAATCCGAATGGGTTTTAGTTTTGTTTTTTCCAGGTTCCGTTGAATGCTGTCCAGAAAACTTGTTTTTCCCATGCCGGGCGCCCCGTCGACAATGACGAACCGGCTTTTGCCCTCACCCACCTCCTTTAAGGCCCGGCTCACCTGCTCGAACTGAAATTTTCGGCCTACAATGCCCGCGGTGTCCAGATACTGAACCGCCTGGCGCGTGACGGTTCCCGCGTCCACGCACCGGTTCCGGCCGGTTTGTTTCGCGTGATACAGAGCGTTCTTGGCCTGTTGAATGAGGGCGTCCCCGGTGTTTGCGTCATTCGGGGCCGAGGCCATCCCGATACTGACGGTGACGGGAATTTCCGTTCCGGCTTCGGCTGAGAAAAACAGGTTGCCGTGGGTCCTTTGAATCAGCTCCTTGCCCAGGGCCAGGGCCTTGTCTTTTCCCATGTCCGGCAGCAGGAGCATGAACTCGTCCCCGGCGTAGAGGATGGGAATCCGTTTTTCCGAAGATATCTCTTTCAAAAGGGTCGCGATATGAATCAGCGCCTGATCCCCCACGCTGTGCCCGTATTGATCGTTGATCCGTTTGAAATGGTCGATATCCATGGCCAGCAGGGAAACCGGATGTTCCGGGAGGGCGTTCCAGTCGATTTCGTTTTTTAAATAACTGAGCAGGAAACGGCGGTTGTTCAGACCGGTCAGATAATCCTCCGACATCAGGGCGGACGGATCTTTTCCGACGTTTTGAAGGAAATAAATGATTTTCTGATATTTCATGGCGCCCTCTTCGGGTAAACAGGGTTCTGAATTTTGTCAAAATTATATCCGTTTGACAAAATTTTACAACTCCTTTACTGATGAAACCATCAACACCTGAAACCCGCCGGAAATAAAGGATTCTTTTTGAAAGGAGATGCCAGATGGAAGTCGTGGAAGCGATATGCGCCAGAAAAAGCATCAGGGGGTTTACGCGCCAACCGGTTGAAAAATCCCTTATAAAGAAAATTCTGGAAACCGCGGTTCGCGCCCCTTCCGCCATGAATACCCAACCCTGGGAGTTTTTTGTCATCACCGGGGATGTGCTGGACAGGATGCGAAAAGCGATCGTGGACAAACTGAACAGCGGTGCGCCCATGCATCCGGATCACTTGGTTGCCGGATGGCCGAAGGAGAGCGTTTACCGGGATCGCCAGGTGACGCTGGCCAAGCAGATTTTTGAGTTCATGGGGATTGAGCGGGAGGACAAGGCGAAACGGGCCTGGTGGCTGGAACGCGGCTTTCGGTTTTTCGACGCGCCGGTGGCCCTTATCGTGGTAACGGACAGGTCCCTTGGGGCGCCCGGCCCGCTCTTTGACATCGGCGCGGTGGTTCAGAGCCTCTGCCTGGCCGCATTACATTACGGACTCGGGACCTGCATCGAGGATCAGGGGGTTTTTTATCCCGAGGTCGTTCGGGAGCTGGCCGGGATTCCGGACACCAAGCAGATCATGATCGCGGTGGCTATGGGCTACCCGGATTCAGATTTTCCGGCAAACCGCATCAACAGCCCCCGCGTGCCGGTGGAGGACCTCACCACCTGGGTCGGCTTTGAATGAAACCGGCGCCGGTTTAAAATTGCTCAATCAGCTTTTCGATCAGGTATGAGCTTTCCCGCATGGCCTGTTCGCTGAAGGGGCCGAACCATTTCGCGATTTTTGTAAACTCCTCGATAAAAAACGCCTTGTCCCCCTTTTCCAGCATTTCCAGGCTGCCGTTTACGCTGGCGATATAGGCCTTGAGCAGTCTTCGCCGTTCGGGGGAGGCGAAGATGATTTCGGCGTAAAGGGAGGCGTCCTGCGCGAAAAGCCGGCCCACCATGCCCAGCTCCAGGCGGTAAATCGGGCTGGAGAACTCAAGGGTTCTTGCCAGCTTGATATTTCTGTTCGCCAGAAACTGTCCGAAGATGAAGGTGGCGAAATGCCGCAGCGCCTGAACAATCCCCATGATTTCGTCATGCTCCCGGGCATCGGAGGTGACGATGACGGCGCCCCAGGTGGAAAACTGATCCAGCACCCAGCGGCAGGCCGCGTCGTCTCGTCCCGGCGTGGCCACGATGATCTGCTTGTCCAGGGTCGAGGTGGTGGGTCCGAACAGGGGATGCAGCCCCAGTACCGGCCCCTGGTGGGCCTTCAGCATGGCCTCCAGGGGCGCTGTTTTGACGCTGGTGATATCGGCAAGCACGGCATGGGAAGGCAGGTAGGGGCTGATTTTTTCGACGATCTCCGGGGTGGTTTCGATGGGCACCGAAACGATGGCAAGGTCGATCCCCTCGCACAGCGCCGCCGCATTCGGCCACTCCTTTCGCCCCATCAACCGCACCGTGTATCCGGCGCATTTAAACCAGCGTTCAAAATACCTGCCCATCTCCCCGAACCCCCCGACAATCAGCACCGCGGCCCCGGGGCGCACTCCCTTGCGGGCCATATGCTCATTCTGCTTCACTCGGGATTGCCGAAGGATCACCCGATACAGCTCTTCCACGTAATCCGGGTCAATCCCGGCCAATCGCGCCAGCTCGCGTTTTTCGGAGATCAGGTCCTCCTCCCTGGCTGGATGGTAGACCGGCAGTCCGTTCTCCTTTTTCAAAGCAACCACCTCCTCCACCTCCCTCTGGCGTTTTGACAGCAGGCGCACCAGTTCCTGATCGATGGTATCGATTCGGGCCCTCAGGGATTCCAGGGTCATGGCGGCATTATCCTTTCCGTCGATCATTTTTTTTAGGCAATGACAGGGGCATCCGTGCGAAGTTATTATTTAAGCCCAACCTTACCCGCGAAACAATATTTTATCAACCGGAAAACGGCTCTCA
>CAZFWD010000173.1:0-4410 GCA_964522535.1 uncultured Desulfonema sp. | reverse complement strand
CCTGCCGAAGGCGTGCGGAGGTTTTCTGCGGAGGTTTTCTGTTAGGAGGTTTTCTTGCCGAATCGCATCGTTTATGGTAAAATTTTGATCCTGTAATTTCCCGTAGCTTGCTTGCTAAGGGGTCAATTTCTGTGCTAATAGTAAAAATTATGTCAGATTCAATTAAAAAGCCTTTTCTTCACCCCGGAGGATAAAGGATGACCCGAACGCTCGAATCGAAAGCGGATGAAAGTAAACCAAGGCCCTGGAAGATCATTATCGCGGACGATGAGGCGGATGTTCACGAGGTGACCCGCATGGTATTGAGCGATTACCGGTTTGAAGACCGACCGCTTCAGTTCTTAAGCGCTTTTTCCGCCGAGCAGACCCGGACCTTGGTTAAGGAAAATCCCGACACCGCGATCATTTTACTGGATGTCGTGATGGAAACCGATGATGCCGGGCTGAACCTGGTCCGGTTTATTCGGCAGGACCTGGAAAACCGGTTCGTGCGCATCATCCTGCGCACGGGTCAGCCGGGCAAGGCGCCTGAAAAAGAGGTGATCCTGAAATATGATATCAATGAGTACAAGGAAAAGACCGAACTTACGGTACAGAAGCTGTTTACCACCGTTACCTCCGCCCTGCGGTCATACCGGGACCTTCGCATCATCGAGAAAAGTCGTGTCGGGCTTGAACAGATTATCAACGCTTCCGCGCATCTTTTCGAACATCAGTCATTGAAATCCTTTGCAAAGGGGGTCCTGACACAGCTCATCTCCATCCTGAAGCTTGATGAAAGCTCGGTTTATCTTCAACTGTCCGGTTTCAGCGCGTTTGCCGAGGATGGGGATTTTATCATTCTGGCAGCCACCGGAAGGTATGAAAATGCGGTGGACCATTATGTTTCCGATGTATTCCCTCAAGAGGTGATTAGCCTGCTGAAGCGGGCGATCAGAGAAGAAAAAAGCCTGTTTGTCAATGACGTATACGTAGGATATTTTGCCACCAAGAGCGATAAAAAGAATCTTTTATACCTTGCGAACTGCGCCCACCTGACCCCCCTGGACCGGAACCTGATTAAGATATTTTCCAACAACGTGGCCATCGCCTTTGAAAACATCCTGTTAAACAAGGAGATCGTGGATACCCATAAGGAGATGCTGCTGATCATGGGCGAGGTTGTCGAAAACCGTTCCGCCGAGGTCAGCAAGCACGCCCACCGGGTCTCCTTGTTTTGCCACCTTCTTGCCCTGAAGGCCGGGCTCAGCAGGGAGGAGGCCGATCTTCTTCGTTTGGTTTCGCCGGTTCATGACGTGGGAAAGGTGGCGATTCCGGATTCCATACTGTTTAAGCCGTCCAAACTGACCCGGGAGGAGTTTGAACGGATTAAAACCCACACCACCATCGGTTACGAAATTTTTAAAAATTCGAACCGCCGCATCATGCATGCGGCCGCCATTGTGGCGCTTCAGCATCACGAACACTGGGACGGGACGGGCTATCCCCACGGTCTGAAGGGGGAAGAGATCCATATTTTCGGCCGAATCACCGGTCTGGCCGATGTGTTTGATTCCCTGACCCATTGGCGGATTTACAAGGAAAAATGGAGCATCTACAGGGTGGTTGAGCTGCTCCGGCAGCAGCGGGGTTCCCGGTTTGAGCCCCGGCTGATCGATATTTTTCTTGAAAATCTCGATGAGTTTGAGGCCATTAATAAAAACTACCCGGATTAAGATTTTTTAGAATAGGAGACCATCCGCCGCCGAAGCGGTTTTTTTTACGCGATACGGAAAAACATTGTTTATGAGAATAAACTATGGTAATCAACATCGCGTATCCGTATCACAAGTAGCGATGATAAACGGTTTTTAGACACAGAGGAGGACAACCGGTGCAGGATAAATCCACGTTTGAACAGCTGCGGGAGGATGAACGGGAGGTACGAAAGGACCTGATTATCAAAGCGGCCATGGCGCTTTTTGAGGAAAAATCCTTCCACGAGATCGGCATGCGCGACATCGCCGACAAAGCCGGGGTGTCTGCAGCGTCCATATACCGTTATTTTCCCAGCCGGGACGATCTTTTTGTCGAGGCGCTGATCCGGGATATCAATAATATCGAGCAGCGGTTGAAGATTCGATTGGAACATGGCGATAATATTGAAGATTTAACAATAGCCGTGGTTGATTATATGATCGATAACGAGGCCACCTTTCAGATGATGTGCCATTTCATGATCCGCGGGGAGCTGAATCCCCAGGCGCTGAAAAAATTTTATGGCGTGCAGCGGTACTTTCTGAACATGTTTGATCAGGTGATCAAGCAGACCAAGGGCGCCGGTAACCTGCGTTTAAACACCCAGGCCTTTTTTGCCTCCCTGGCCGGGGTTGTGTTGACCTTCAGGAACTATCCCGGCCGAACCGCCGAGGAGAAAAGAAAGGCCGTTCACAAGCTCGCCCTGATCATCATGCGCCAGGGCGCCATCGATGCGTTTGAAAAGGCTTAAGGATTTCTTTTTTTTTGCCCGGCGGCCTCCGCAAATCCTTCCACGGCTTCCTGATAAAACACCGCATCCGGCTGCGCGTATCGCGGGCTGAAATGAAAAAGGGTAAACTGTTTGACGCCGGCCAGGGCCGCGATTTGTCCGGCCTGGCGCGCCGTCAAGTGGCATTTTTTTTTTGCATGCGCCTTATCCTTTTCCAGAAATGCGGATTCAATGAACAGCCGGTCCGCCCCTTCGGCGAGTTCAACGATTTTTTCAATGTTTGATGCATGATACGCCACATCGGCAATATAAGCCGTTTTCTGCCCCTTCGTGATGATCGCAATCTGCGCAGAAAGCCCGCCCAGGGGGTATTCTTTCTTCGACGCAGGACCCGCTATTCGAAAGACCTCCTCGGGATCATGCGTATCGAAGAGCGCCTGTTTGAAGCGATGCAGCCAGGGCCCGGGCGCCAGCCCCAGCCGGTCTAAAGCCTCTTTTCGAATGTTGATTTTAAATTTTTCCTCAATGGAAAACCCCAGGCAGGGGACACCATGATCCAGCACCGCGGTTTTAACCACCAGGGACGGCTCTTCATGCAGGGCGGGTAATCGCACGGGGCGCACGCGATCCGCGCCCTCGGATTGAAACCGGTTCCGGCAGGGATAGCGGCGGCTGGGCAGGACGGCGTCGGACACCTCGGTGACGTCCAGCGCCAGCCGGTTCTTGTAGTTGTCCACCAGGTTCCAGATATACCCGGAGAGCTTGCCTTCGATGTTTTTTAAAAACCCTTCCGGTCCGTAAAGGTGAAGGGTCTTGTCCTGGCCGAGGATGATGCGCAGCAGGCGGTCAAAACCCGCAAAGTGATCCATATGGGTATGGGTGATAAAGGCATGGCTGATTTTTAAGATGTCTTTAGAGGAAAGGGCGTACATATCGCCCAGGTCAAATATCATGGCCCGTTTGCTGAAGGAGAACGGCACGAACAACCCGGGATCGCCTGAAGGGCCGTTGATCAGAAAAGGGCTGAAAGAAGGCGGCATTATGGGGAGAGGTACTTTGTGACCTGCCGGTGAATGCAGGCGTAGATTTCCTCATCGGATCCGTATATATCGACAATATCCTTATGGCGAATCAACTGCTCGATAACAAAAGCGGTGACATACAGGCTGACGATGTGGGGTGAAGGCACGATATCCCGGATCGGCGCGATCTGGTAGTCGATATTGAAATCATCGTCGCGACTCAGCTTTTCAAGGCAGTAGGTGATCTGTTCCTCAAGGGAGTCCTTGTTGTTGGTCTCGACCAGATCGTTTTCAACCAGCTTCATGGAAATCGCGTTGCTTAACCTGTCCACATGGTCGATGACGGAATGTATGGCCTTTCTGCGTTCAAACTCCGTTGATGATACGATCTTGGAAATCAGCCTGGCTTCCCCCCGGTTGCTGGGCCTGAATCGTTTTGACATAAAATTTCCTTTTTAAATAAAATCAATATTTTTTATGGCCTTATCAATTTTTTAAATATAATCCCCCAAAATCCGGTTTTCAAGAAAAAATTGCTGATTTTTTTGATAAGACTCAAGCTATTCCGCTTTTTCGATAATCAGCTGGGCGGATTTGCCGCCGTTGAAATGGTCCCGGCGGAGCCGGTAGGCGATGCGCTTGAAGTGTTTTTTCGGCGTGATATTCTCATCCGCGTTAAACCAGATGGCCCCGATTTTTTTTTCGCCGCTGAAGCGACCCTGTTTTAAAATCAGCCGCCTGTGTTTTTCCTTTAAGGTTTTTGAGAACGTCACTTCGACGTTTTTTGACAGAAACATCGGTTCCGGGTTCCATGCGCCGAACGGCTGGAGGTTTTCAAGCTGATCCAACAGATCTTCGGAAATCATGTCAAACCCGATCTCGCAATCGATGTGAAGGGCGGCCTCAAACTTTTCAGGCGGG
>CAZFWD010000172.1:0-6253 GCA_964522535.1 uncultured Desulfonema sp. | reverse complement strand
GCAAGCGCCTCAAACAGCTTGCAATTTTTAACGCCTTCAACGCAAACCGCTTATTTCCTCAAAGCCTCAATCTCGCTCACAGCGGACTTTTACGCTTATGTCATTTTTTTACTAACCCGAAAGATCAGTAGGCATAGCTCACGGGATAGCTGTAATCAAAAGCGGCCTGGAGTTTTTTAAACGCAGCGTATCCGAACCGCTCAATGTAATACGCGGTATAGGCGTTCCGGTCCGGCAGGTCATAGACCCATTCCTTTAAAAACGCCTCAAACCCTTCCTGGGTGTTGGAGGCCTGCTGGTACTGGTAGCCGAAACCAAAATCCACGTCATAAAACCCGGGGGTGTATCCGGGATGCGCACCGAACGGCTCCTCCACCACGGCGACCACCTTGAAACTCGGCACAATGGTGCGGGACGGGTCCTTGCCGATCACCTCCCGGCTGACGATCCGCTCGCAGCTTACAATCACTTTTTTAGCGGCGTTGGCTCCGGCCTTGCAGTCGCCGCCGATCCCCCACATCTGGGCGTTCCCTTCTTCATCCGCCTGCTGCACATGGATCACCGCCACATCCGGGTTCAAGGCGGGGACCAGCAGGGTGGGCCGGCCGTCAAAGGGAGAATCCATGATCTTGTACTTGTTCTCCCCCATGAAGGATTTCACGTTTAAAAGGTCTGAGCCCATCATGTCTTGAACCGGCACAAACGGCATGCCCAAGGATCCCGCCAGAAGCATCATGGGAAGCGACAGGTTGGTGTATTCCTCCAGTTCGATTTTTCTGGGAATTTCTTTTTCGACCGCGCGGCGGTAGCAGCGGCCCAACCCGTAAACCCCCAGAGACAGAAAGGTGCCGATAAACCGTTTGACCAGGCCCGCGCCGATGAGCATGTCGAAATCATCAGCGGCGTTGCTTCGAGTGATGGTGAGATCGGTTTTTTTCTGCCGAATGATTTCATGGATCACGGCAAATGGCGGGCGGCAGACGGACCCGCCGATAAAAAGAAAAGCGCCGTTTCCTATGAATTTTGACACGGCCTCTTTCGTGGTCATCACCTTGGACATTTTAAACTTCCTTTATCGTTGGTTCTCCCAATTTTAAAAAGGAACAATTCAACCACTGAGATCACGGAGGATACGGAGAGAATTCAGGCAGGAAGGCTGAAGCAGGTAGACTGAAGGCAAAAACCGATACGACCGCGCAAAGCCAAAATCGTTTGAATACCTTGCCAGGTTGCTGTGTCATAAATTTTTGTCCTTCAGCCTACAGCCTTCTATCTATATACCTTTTTCTCTGTGCGCTCTGTGGTGAAAATTTTTTAAAAAAACTGATGCAAAAATACTGCAAAGCGGAATAAACACTTTCTCACGAAGCCATCAAAGCTGATATTCCATCCGTTGTATAATCTCGTCCTGGGCGATGTCGCTTAAATTGACGAAGATGCCGGAATACCCGCTGATCCGCACGATCAGGTCGCGGTATTCATCCGGATGGACCTGGGCGTCTTTTAAGGTTTCGGTATCGACCATATTGAATTGAACCTGAAACCCGCCTCTCTGAAAATACCCGAAAATGAGGTTTTTGAGGTTTTCGGCGGCGATCCGGCCCCCGGGCAGCCGCATGTTGAGGTTTAAGCCGTTACAGCATCGCGAAAGCGGCAGCTTGGTGATGGAGTTCATCACGGCTGTCGGGCCCTTGACGGCCATGCCGTTTGAGGGGGTGACGCCGTTTCCCAGGACCTCGCCGGCGCAGCGTCCGTCCGGCGTGGCGGCGGTAAAGGCGCCGAAGGAGATGTGAAACCCCACTGAAAAAATCCCCGGCCAAAAAAACCCGCCCCGGTAGTTGCGATGGGGCTTGAGCCGGTCGCAGAAATGGTTCATCACCCGGGCGGCCATTTCATCCACCGCGTCGATGTCGTTTCCGTACTTGGCCACCTGATTGCGGAAATACCGTCTTTGTGCCTCATTGTCCATCCAGTCTTCGTCAAGCCATTTCACCAGGTCCTCAATGGCGTATTTCCGGTCTTCAAAGATCACCTTTTTGACGGCATAAAGGCTGTCGGCGATGTTGGAAAACCCCATGAGCTGGACCCCGGTGGAATTGTAGACCGCCCCGCCTTTGGTAAGATCGCACCCCTTTTCCATGGGGCCGTCGATCATGGCGGAGGCGAACGGGGACGGAACCTGTTCGGCGATGGCCTGATCCAGGCAGGCCATGCCCTTGACCATCTGGCCGATGAAATGGGTGAACTGGGCGTCATAGGCGTTCCAGACCTCCTCAAAGGAGGTAAACTTTGTGGGGTCACCGCTTTGAATGCCGTTTTCATGCCCGAAGATGTTGTCGATGCCGTTTGAAAGCGCCAGTTCCACGCACTTGATACCGTTGAACTGGGCCGCAAAGGTGGATCCGAAGGTTTTCCCCTGAGCGTTGGGCTCCAGGCAGCCCACGGGCGCGTAGTTTCGCGCGTCCGCCTCGGTGAGCCCGGCGTTTTGCATGGCGGGAATGATGGCCTCATCGTTGAAAAAATGCATCAAAACGTTGTCCCTGGCGTATTCCACAGCCCGCATGACAAAAAGCGGCGGGGATTTTTTGCTGATGCGCACCCCGAAATCCGGCTGAACCATGCGAATATCGGCATAGGCGTCCAGGATGATATAGCTTAAGGCAGTTACGGCGTCCTCGCCGTTTTCATCAAGCCCACCCACCACCGTGTTCTGGGTGGTTTTGCCCTCGGTCCCTTCCCCGCCCGGGGTATAGGCCTCCTCCAGCACGTTCCAGATTTCGTTGATCTTCAAAAATAAAAGGCTGATCATCTCCCGGGCCTTCTGGGGCGTGATAGCGCCGGCTTTTAAATCTTTTTCATAATAGGGATACAAAATCTGGTCGATGCGGCCCAGGGATATGGAATTGCCGCCGGACTCGATCTGGGCGATCAGGTGAATGAAGTAGACGCACTGCACGGCTTCGTGAAAACTCGCGGCCGGAAGCCTGGGAACCTTTCGGCAGACTCTCGCGATTTCAGAAAGCTCCTGCTTTCGGGCGGGATCGCCGTCTTCTGCGGCCATGCGTTCGGCCAGGTTCGCGTATCGCTCGGCAAACCTTATCGCTGCCTGCAGCGACCGGATGACCGCCTGATAGAAATGTCCCTTTTCCCCCTTCTGCTCGGCCGACAAAAGCCCAGCGTAACGGTTTTGGGCCTCTTTGATGATGCCCTCCAGTCCGATTTGAAGCACCCGGGAATGGTTCATGCTGAAATGGCCGATGCCGTAGGTGATCTCCAGCATGATGGTGAAGATGTATTTATCGATGTCGTTGAACACGTCCTCGGGCATCAGGGTCTCAAACCGGTCTTCCACGGTTTTTCCCTGCCAGAAGGGGACGATCGTATCCCTGATCTCCTGCTTTTCAGCCTCGGTGATCAGGGCCCGCTGGACCAGCCGTTTCTCAAGGTTGTCCACATCCCCCTCAATCCACCGGATCTTGTTTTCCGGAAACAGGGGCGCGCCCTTCAGCTTGGCGGTGCGGCAGCCCACGATGATCTCCTCGTCGCGAATGATCACGGAAATATTGTCCAGGATATGCGCAAACGCAAGGCTCATTCGGGTCAGCGGATCCTTGTCCATGTTCTCGGCCATGGATTGCGTAAAATAACGCGCGCGCTCCACGCAGACCTCCTGGGGGGCGTTGATGATCCGCTCCCGAAGCCTGCCGACACGGGTGTCCGCAATCCTCTGGGGAGCGGCAATGGCGTGTTCCATGATATCCTCCAGAATCAGGTTTTAATATTCATATAGTTGACCAGGATCATATCCCGCATAAACTTGGGCAGCACCCGGTTTAATCCAAGGAAAAAGCTGCTCATGAAATCCACCTGGTTGTGGAATCCAGGCTTGCGGGACCGAATGACCTTTACGATCCGCCGGGCCGCCTGAACCGGTGTGGTGGCGGTCTTGATCAGCTCATTGTCCCGGTCAATAAACCGGCCGGCCCGCTCCCGGTAGGGGGAGCCTTGTTCGGGGAGCTTGTGGATCTTGGCCGCAAAGTTTGTGGACACCTGGGCCGGCTCAATGATCGCTACGCGAATCCCGAAAGGAGACAGTTCATAGTAGATCGACTCCATCAGCCCCTGAATGGCGAATTTGGAGGCCGTGTAGATGGATTCAAAGGGAAAGGGAACGCGGCCCACCAAAGACGACATGGCGATCAGCTTTCCGGCTCCGGCCTTGCGCAGGGACGGAATAAAGGCCTGGAATACGGCGGCCGCGCCGATGACATTAATCTCAAGGCATTTTAAGGCCTTTTCCAGGCTGATCTCCTCAAACGGGCCGAAAAACCCGATCCCCACGTTGGAGACCACGGTGTCCACTCCGCCGAATTTGTCCAGAACCGTATCCTTAAACCGCAGGATTCCCGGCCGGTCGGTGATGTCTAAGGTTTCAAGATGGTATTTCGCGCCCAGGGCATCCAGCTCTTTTTTTAAAGCATTGATCCCCTCGGCGTCCACGTCAAAGCCCGCCACAACGTCGCCGGATTGCGCCAGCATGCGGGAAACCTCCAAGCCCATGCCCTGGGCAAGGCCGGTGATGACGACTCGCTGACTCATTCTTCCTCCTTTCATACAACCCAAACAGCCATGCGGGTTCATAAAATTTATGAAGCCGTTTTTCGGCTTCGGTACCACTCCCCCATCTGTTTCATGGATAAAACAAAATCCGGATACGCAAGTTTAAACCCCGTGGCCTTGAGCTTGCGGGTGTCCACGATGTAATCGTCGTAGAGATATTCGGCCGCATCCAGCTCCAGGTCCGGAATCCTGCCCTTTCGCCGGGACATCCAGCCGTCGAGCCAGGCCGCGAGTTTGACGATAAACAGAGGCAGATGCAGCTTCGGCGCCGATGTGCCGAAGGCCTCGGCCGCCAGGGTTAAGGCCTCTTTGACCGTGGGGTTGGAATCATCGGCCAGGTTGTAGACCTGACCCGCGGCGCTGTCCTGTTCGGATAAATACAGAACCGCATCCGCCGCATCCTCGGCCCGGATGTTGGAGAGCTTCTGCCGGCCGCTTCCCGGAATCGCGGTGATGGCGCTGGGCCTTGAAAACACCTTGCCGGCCCCGTCATTGCATCGGGGGCCGTAAACCGTGCAGGGCCGAACAATGACCATGGGAAGCCCGGCGCGCATTTTTTCAAATGCGACCGTCTCGCCGTCCCGCTTGCTTCTGCCGTAGTCATCCACGGGCTCCCGGACATCGTTTTCGGAAAACGGTTTTCCCTTGTAGCGGCCGTAAACCGAGGTGGAGGTCACGTGCACGAAAATTTTCACCCCTTTTTCCAGGGCAAGCCGGGTGATCTGGTCCACGCCTTGAACGTTTGTGGGGTAAAGTTTATTGTAGGGCGTGGAAAAATTGCAGATGGCCCCGAGATGAAATACCCGGTCCACATTCCCGTAAAACAAAGGTTTTAGGGTTTCCGGCCGGGTGAGGTCGGCCGCCACATACTCAACCCCGAGCCGGTCGAAAAAGGAGGTGTCTTTTCTGGGCCGGGAGGTCGCCCGGACCTTGACGCCGCTTGCCACCAGGCGTTCCACCACATGGCTGCCCATGAACCCGGCCGCGCCGGTGACCAGGGATGTGCCCTCAAACCTCATCCTGCCATACTCCTTTTCTGAATCTTTGATGGATTTCGGTTTTGATCGGTTCTGTTTTGCAGGATTTCTGATTTTGCGCGGCTGAGCCACGTAAGAAACATCTCATTTAAGCTGATCCCGAGTTCCCCCATCAGCCGCACATAGCCGCCGCTTTTTTCCCATTTTTTCAGGTTCCGCCGCCTTCGGTCAATCTGTTTTTCATAACGGACGATCTGCTCGTCAATCAGCGCAAGGGCGCGATCCGGGTCCCCAAACCCGAAAAACACAAACCGCATCAAAAAAGGGTCCCGCAGAAGCATGGATTTTTCCGGCGAGTCATGCAGCCAGGTTTCAAAAGCCTCTTTTCCCTTTTCCGTGATGGAATAGAGTTTCCTGGGAGGGCCTTTTTCATCGTTTTGAATGACTTCCGTCATTCGAATCAGACCGTCCTGCTCCAGTTTTTTCAGGTTCGGATAGATCTGGCCGTAGTTGATGGACCACATATGCCCGAAGTTCTGTTCGATATGCTTCTTAATGCGGTATCCGTGCATATTCGTGTAATGCAGCAGACCGAGAATGGCGTATTTGATCAAACGGCTCTCCTTATTTTTATTTCAATGAGGATGGCTTGGGTT
>CAZFWD010000171.1:0-8409 GCA_964522535.1 uncultured Desulfonema sp. | reverse complement strand
TGTCGGTTTTGGCAAGCACCGCCTCATAGGCGGAAGCCGCCTGTTCCAGGGTCCCCTGTTTTTCATGGAGCACCCCCAGTTTATAGAACAGGGCCGGGTTGTCCGGCTCCAAAGATATCAGTCGCTGAACGCAGGATATCGGCCCGCCGCAATTTTTTAAAAAGTTTTCGATCTCGAAAATCTTCTGCCTGGCGGCCGGATCCGGCGGGGTTGCAGCCGCGGCCTGGCCGAGGTGGATCAGGGCGGTTTCCAGTTCTCCCATGTGTACCAGGGCCTGGCCCAGGCTGCTCTGAACCTGAGTCGTGTTATACCCTGTTTTTATGGCGTTGACATAGGCCTCGGCCGCTTCCATGTAGTTTTTTTCCCGCGCCAGGGCCAGCCCCAGGTTGTAATAGGCTACGGGATGCGGCTTGATTTCGATGGATTTCTGGTAGTTGGGGATCGCCTCGGCAAACCGGCCCGCCATCTGAAAGGAGTAGGCCAGGTTCTGGTAGGGCCGGGCCTTGGCCGGGGATTTGGCCGAGCAGTCCGTCCAGAAGGAGATGTCGCTGCGCCAGATTTCGTTTCGCTGGTGCGCCCAGACGGAAAGCAGGATCGCGGTTGCCGTAAGAATCGCCGCAGCCGGCTTTGTCTTTAAGGTTTTAAACAGCCAAACCAGAACCAGAAGAAAAATCATCATGGAAGGCAAATACAGCCGGTGCTCGTAGATGATTTCAATCCCGATGACCGAGGATTCGATCACCAGGTTGCCCAGAAACCAGAGCAGGCAAAAGGAAAAAAGCCGTCTTTTTTTTGCGCTGTACAGGGCGACCCCGAAAAGGGAGAGAATCAGCAAAAAGGCCGTGAAGGTGGTGGCCGGGTTAAACATGGAATGCGACAGCGGATAGTCATGGTCAAGGATCAGCCGCTCCGGGTGCGGAAACCCGAGAAGGCTTACGTAATAGGCCACCACCCGTAGTTCCGTGAGCACTCTCTCAGACAGGGTGAACTCCCTTCGGGTGTATGAGGCAAGTATTCGATGGATCGGGCTGTCGCCTAAAAAAATCAACCCGATCCCGGTAAACACAAGGATGCCGGCGATCACCCAGGGAAGGGCCCGAAAGGAACGAAAATCCCTTAAATTTTGGAAAAAAAACCATTCGTACAGCAGGATAAACAGCGGCAAAGTCCCGGCGTTTTCCTTGCTGGCCACCGCGCAAAGGCCGGCGATAGCGCATCCGGCAAAAAGCAGGCCGGCGTGTCTTTTTTTATGCGCGTTAAGACAAATCCTTGCCTTCCCATAGAGCAGAATGGCCAGGACATAAAACATGGCCGTCATGCCGGCCATGCGCTGGCACATGTAGGTGACCGCGCTGGTCTGAACCGGATGCACCAGCCAGATCAGGGCGGCGAAAAATGAGATCAGCAGCCCGGCGGTCGGGTCGCCCCTCGGACTGTTTGCATTCGCAGAAACCACGGCCGCTTGAGGCATGGATAAGGTCATGAAAAAAAACAGAAACAGGAAGATACCGGTCAGCAGGTGAATCGCCAGGTTGATTAGATGGTATCCGAACGGATTTTCCTCGCCGAAGTAGTAGTTTAGGGCGAAGCTGAGTTTGGGCGGAATCCGGTGCCGGGGCTGAGCCTCAAAGGCCGCCTTCTTGAGGTTCTCCCAGGAAAGGGTCTTCATGTGAACAGAAGGGTTGTTTTTCGTGATAAAGTTGATGTCGTCAAAAACAAAGGGGGAATGAAGGGTGTTTGCGTAAACGATCACCCCAACGGCGACAAGGGCGATGACGGCAAGACCGGCCGGCCAGAGGGTTGCAAGCTGCCGGGGCGCGGTTTCTGGTATGGGGTTTTTTTTGTGCCTCATGGTTTTTTGCGGAAACGAATGATTGCAACGGATAAGGCCTGCATATCTCTGCCAAACAGCCCGCTCTTGAAAAACGCGCTTGTCATTTTTATAAATAAACTGGTAGAAAGTCCATATAAAAAACAAACTGCGTCCGGCGGTCTGTCCCGTTTAGGCCCCTTCGGGTGAAGCAGGCCGCCGCGACTGAAAGGAGCCCCATATGGATATTCGGCAAACCGCCATGCTCGCAAAGAAGGCCGCCATTCGCATGGCGGCAATCAAAAGCGATTTAAAAAACAGGGCACTTGAGAAGATCGGTCAGGCCCTGGCGGAAAACAGGCAGCGGATTTGTTCCGCAAACCGGGCGGACCTGGAGACCGCCGAAAAAGAAAACCTGGCCGCGCCGCTGCTGAAGCGCTTAAAATTCGACGAAGATAAGATCAGCGAGGCGATTGAGGGCTTAAACAGCCTGGTCCGGCTTGCCGATCCCGTGGGGGTGACCCAAAGCGCCATGGAGCTTGACCAGGGGCTTGAGCTTTTCAAGGTAAGCTGCCCCATCGGGGTGGTCGGCATTGTGTTTGAATCCCGGCCCGACGCCCTGGTGCAGATCTCGTCGTTATGTTTAAAAAGCGGGAACGCGGTTCTGATGAAGGGAGGGAGCGAGGCGGCTCAGACCAACCGGGCGCTTGCGGAGATCATCACGGCGGCGAGCACGGCCGCCGGCATCCCGTCAGGCTGGCTGGCGCTTCTTGAGGCGCGCACTGACGTGGCTGAAATGCTTAAAATGGACGAATTTATCGATCTGGTCATTCCCCGGGGCAGCAATGCCTTTGTCCGTTATATCATGGAGCATACCAACATTCCGGTGCTGGGGCACGCGGACGGCATCTGCCATGTCTACATCGACCGGGAAGCGGATATGGAAATGGCGGTTCGGATCGTGGTGGACAGCAAAACCCAGTACGTAGCCGTCTGCAACGCAGTGGAAACCGTTCTGGTGCATCAGGGGCTTGCCGCCGAGGTGTTGCCGAGGCTTAAAGACGCTCTGGAGACCAAAGGGGTGGAAATTCGCGGTTGCGAAAAAACCCTCAAACATATCAAGGTCAAACCGGCGGTCGAGGAGGACTGGGGCACCGAGTATTTGGACCTGATCCTGTCAATAAAGATAGTGAACGGCATGGATGAAGCCATTGATCACATCAACCGCTACGGCTCCGGGCATACGGACGTGATCGTGACCCAAGACCGGAACCGGGGTCTTCGGTTTATGGACTATGTGGATTCCGCAGACGTTTTTTTAAACTGCAGCAGCCGGTTTTCCGATGGGTTCCGCTACGGCCTGGGCGCTGAGGTGGGGATCAGCACCAACAAGATTCACGCCAGAGGGCCGGTGGGTCTGGAGGGGCTTGTGATTTACAAATGGCGGCTGTTCGGAAACGGGCAGATCGTGGCGGATTACGTGGGCCGGCAGGCCAGAGGCTTCACCCATCGTCCCTTGCAGAAGGGGTATGATTTTTAGGGCTTTTTCTTTTGCCTGACCCGA
Organism: uncultured Desulfonema sp.; assembly: GCA_964522535.1. Lineage (GTDB taxonomy): Bacteria > Desulfobacterota > Desulfobacteria > Desulfobacterales > Desulfosalsimonadaceae > DYLE01. The sequence goes on along the minus strand of CAZFWD010000171.1, from coordinate 5,035 downwards.
TAGGTGTCCGTCGTCCGGTCCTGAAGCGCGATCATGGCGTTGCTTTTGGGGTCCGCGGATTCATACCAGCTGTAGCCGAGCTCCCGGCAGGCCTTGCAGGCCTTTCTTGGAATATGGACCGCCAGAATGCTGTTTCCGGTGTCGCACCGGGAAACGATTTTTAAGGCGCCGCTGCACTCATGGCAGACCTTGAGGGTTTCGTTCTGGGTTTCGTGCAGCCCGTCCGTATCGTAGAAGATGCTTCGCCGCCGCTCGTCGAATTTTTTATCCCCCTGCATGTGCTGCCGAATCGCTTCGCGATGCCGCCAGTTTTCCAGGACGATTTTGCAGGTTTCTTCGATGACCCGGGTGATCTGGGGGGATTGGCGCAGTTTTTCATGATCATACCCCGGCTCCTTCACCTTTCCGTAATCCACCCCGGCCATGGCCAGAATGATGCCCACGTTGACATAGGGGAGCGCGCCTTCAATGGAATATCCGCCCTCCAGAACGGCGATGTCGGGCTTGAGGATGCGGGTGAGATCCGCATACCCCTGGGCCGAGAAATTCATGTTGGTGATGGGATCTGTAAAATGGTTGTCCTGGCCCGCCGAGTTGACGATGATGTCGGGCTTGAACTCCTCGATCACCGGCAGGATCACCTCCTTGATGACGAATAAGAACCCTTCCTCGGAGGTATACGGCGGCAGAGGGATGTTTAAGGTGGTGCCGGCGGCTGTCGGGCCTCCCATTTCATCCGGAAACCCGGAGCCGGGATAAAGGGTGCGCCCATCCTGGTGAAGGGAGATATAAAGGGTGTCGGGGTCGTGCCAATAGATGTCCTGGCTGCCGTCGCCGTGATGGCAGTCGGTGTCAACGACCGCCACCCGGTCGATGCCGTATGCCTTGCGCAGGTACTCAATCATGATGGCTTCGTTGTTGACGTTGCAGAACCCCCGTCCGCCGTGCACCACCCGCATGGCATGATGCCCGGGCGGCCGCACCAGCGCAAACCCTCTCTCGATATCCTTTTCCAGCACCGCCCTGGCGATGGTTTTCGCGCCGCCGGCGCTGATGAAATGGGATTTTGTCATCACGCTGAGCGCATCCGGGACGCAGAAATGCACCCGCTGAACATCCTCGACCTCAATCAGGTCGGGCTTGTACTCGGTGATCCCTTCGATGTCCAGCAGCCCTTCCTCAAGCACCTGATCCTGGGTGTAGAGCAGCCGCTCTTCCCTTTCCGGATGGGTCGTGCTGATCGCCCAGTCATAGGCCGGAAAAAATACCAGCCCTGTCTTGTGTTTTGCCTTAAGCATCATGAACCCCGGCAGTGTCGGTGTTTATAAAGCGTAATCGACGGCATGGGCCGAAATCTGATCGGTGATTTTTTTGTATCCATGGATCAACCCGGGCTTGACCTGAACCCGGATGCGAATATTTTTTCCGGTCAGGCGAAACCCGCGGACCATGTTGAATTCCAGGTCTTCCAGCACATCCATTTCCAGATCCTCTATGCCGGCGCCGGAATTTAAGGCCTTTTTTTTGAGCAGGTCAAATCCGATCCGCATCGCATCTGCTTTGGTAAAATCCGGCCGGATGGCTTCGTTGTAGGATTCCTGGGGGGCCAGCAGGATGCCCCGTTGGGTATCCGCAAAAACCAGAACCTCGCAGGTCGTTCGGGAAAGCGCCGTGCCGATGGCGTTGGCCACGGACCATGCCGGGATTTTGTCCGTCGCATACCCGGAAATTTCTTGCAGGCGCTCGGCAAAATACGGGGCCGGCCCGCCGAGCACTAAAATATGATTCGGTTTGACTTGATACCCCGTTAGGAGTTCCTTGATCGTGTAAACCGGTTTTCGGTTGATCTGTTCCACCATTTCCCGGGCCGAGTCGAGAATTTTTTTGCAGGTCTGGTCGAATATGGCATAAGCCGCCTCTTCAATCGGCATGCCAAGCGATTTTGCGATGGGCGCGATCCCGAGAAGGGCGCGTTGCCGGTCGCCGTTCTGTATTCGGTTAAGCACAAAAAGGGCGTCTGTGGGGGTGGGCACCGGGCCGCCGTAGGCCATGGCAGGCCCTTCGCGATCCGGCCCGATGGTTAAAACCTTGCCGGTTAACCTCACGGCGCTGTCCCCGCCAAGACCGATGGAATATGAATTTAATCCCCGGATCAGGGTTTTATACCTGCCGAGCTCCACCCCGAGCGGGGACAGCAGAGGGGTGCCGTTGATCAGCACCGCCATATCCGTGGTGGTGCCGCCGATATCCATGGCGATGGTTTCCGAATCGGCCGACGCAAAGGCAACGGAGCCCATCACGCTGGCCGAAGGTCCGGACAGGATGGATTGGCCGGGGAAGTCGATGGAGGTATCAAAGTCCATGGTTCCGCCGTCGGCCTTGAGGATATAGATCGGTATGGAGATGCCTTTTTGTTTGAGTGAGTTTTTGACGGCCTCAAAAAATTTTTTATGCAGCGGGTAAATGGAGGCGTTTAAAAAGGTGGTATCGATCCGGCGGGGAAAACTGAGATGGCCTGAAATCCGGTGTCCGAGAAACACCCTTTCAAAGTAAGGGGATAGAATCTCCCCGATGCGGATCTCATGGGACGGGTTCCGGGTTGAAAACTTTGAAACCACCCCGATATGACGGATCCCTTCGGATTGAAGCTTAGCCGCTATTGTTTCAATATGGGTTTTATCAATGGGCTCGATTTCTTTTCCGCTGTGGTCGATGGAACCTGCAACAGGAAAGTAGTGCGGGCTGGTGCGAAAGGCTTCGGGATCGATACCCGGCCCCCCGGAAACAATCATTCCGGCGGGCGGCAGTTTATTCTGCACGATGGCGTTGGTGGTCAAAGTGGTGCTTAAGGCGGCGTGCGTGATCCTGCCGGGCGGTATGTTTTCGGTGATTTTTTCAAGTCCGGTCAGCACGGTCTGAAAAAGCGCCGATGCGTCGGTTAAAACCTTCACCTGTCGTTCAAGACCGTTCTCCCCCACAAGAACGACGTCCGTGTGCGTTCCCCCCACATCCAGTCCGATGATCATATCGCTTCCTTGAAGATGTTTTGCATATGCCGAGTGACTATCCATACTCGAAAAGGCGCGTATTGTCAATATACCTTAATCCTTGTCTTTTATGCCATGCTTTTGTTTGATTTTTTATCAAAAACATGTGATCTGGAATACAGGTCCAGCAGAATCATCGTCGGCCGGGGCGGATAGCTTCCGGCTCGGAAACAAGCCCCGGCGGCGTTTAACATCAAGCGGGCGCATAGGCCATCAACCGATCATGAAGGATTCGCCGATAGCAAGAGCAATGACCTTCGAAAAGGATTTTCCGAAAGAACTCCTGACGAAAATCGATGAAAAATGGTCGGCGTTTTTAAATGCCTGTGAACAGGCCGGCCTTCCAGCACCCGTTGATTCGAATATTGTTGCCGCGGCAAGAAGGGTTTTTGGCTTCAGCGATTTTGCGGCCAAGCAGGCCATTCGGCATCCGAAGATGCTGCTCGGTTTGATGAAGACCGGGGACCTGCTCAGAACCTATGCCGAGGATGGGTTTGCGAGACGGGTTCGGGCGGAAATTTCGGCCGCCGAAAGTCTTCAGGAACTGTCCCAAGCTTTAAGAAGGGTTCGAGCACTCGAGATGACCCGGATCGCGTTTCGGGACCTTGCCGGATGGGCCAGCCTGTCTGAAACCATGAACGGACTGTCCGCATTTGCCGATGCCTGCATCCAATTTTCCCTGTCCACACTTTATGAGTGGCTGGGCCGTGAATACGGCACGCCCGCGGGAAAAGACGGAAAACCCCAGTCTCTGGTGGTCATCGGTCTCGGCAAGCTCGGGGGCCGGGAGCTGAATTTTTCATCCGATATCGATGTGATGTTCGCTTATTCGGAACCCGGCCATACGCAAGGCGGTGAAACATCCGTTTCGAACGCGGAGTTTTTTTCACTGCTCTGCCGGCGTTTGATCGAGGTGCTGGGAAAGCCCCTGCCCGAGGGTATCGTGTTTCGGGTGGATACCCGTCTGCGGCCGCTCGGCGATGCCGGGCCGATCGTGATGAGCTTCGATGAAATGGAATCCTACTACCAGCTTCAGGGGCGGGAGTGGGAGCGGTATGCCTTGATCAAAGCCAGAATCGTTGCGGGCGACAAAGCGTCCGGCGCCGCATTGCTCAACCGTCTGCGGCCGTTTGTCTTTCGTCGGTACTTAGACTACGGAAGCTTTGAATCCCTGCGGGAGATGAAACGCAAAATAGAAACCGACTATATTCGAAAGGGGCTGGCGGGAAACATCAAGCTCGGGCCCGGCGGGATTCGGGAGATCGAATTTTTCGGCCAGGTGTTTCAGTTGATTCGGGGCGGGATCAATCCGGATTACCAGGAAAGAGGGATTCAGAAGATTTTGAGCCTGCTGGCCGAGGACCGGTGCGTTTCTATGGAGGCCGGCCTGGCGCTTGATCAGGCGTATGTTTTTCTGCGGGATGTGGAAAACCGTCTTCAGATGTTGGATGATCTTCAGACCCATACCCTGCCGAAAGATCCCCTGATCCGTTCCGGCCTGGCGCTGGCCATGGGATTTAAGGACTGGGAAGGGTTTGCCGGGGTGCTGAATGATCACATGCGCCGGGTCCGCTTTCACTTCAATGCGCTGCTTGCCGGGGATGGTTCCAACGGCGCCGAAAACGACCGAAAGGGCTGGAGCCATGCAATATGGCAGCACCTTTCAAACGCGCAGCAAAATTTTAAACTGCTTGGGGAGGCCGGATTCGCGCAGCCGCCGAAGGTGCTGGTCGTTCTGAAGGGTTTTCTGGAGGTGAGCCGGTCGGCCGATACCAGCGCCGAGGCCCGTAAGCGGATCGACCGGCTGGTGCCGAAAATACTGGAGGCCTCTGCTGCAACCGGCGACCCGGTGGAGGTCCTGAAACGGATTTTAGAGATCGTAAAATCCATTCGCCGCCGCTCCTGTTACCTGGCCCTGCTCATGGAAAATTCGGACGCCCTGGCGCATCTCGTCAAATTCGCGGACGCCAGCCCGTGGGTGATTTCCT
>CAZFWD010000170.1:0-6761 GCA_964522535.1 uncultured Desulfonema sp. | reverse complement strand
TTCACCTTGACCGCCTTTAAGTCCGCGTTGACGTAGCTCAGGCCCACATAACCGATGGCGTACTTGTTTTTCGCCACCGCCTGGGCCACCGCGCCGTTGGACGCCTGAAGCAGGGCGCCGGGGTAGACCAGGGCCTTTTTCATGACGATTTCCTCCCAGACCTCATAGGTTCCGGAAGACGTGTCCCTGGAAATCACCACAATGGATTTGTCCGGGCCGCCCAGGTCCTTCCAGTTGGTGATTTTGCCTTCATAAATCCCCTTTAACTGGTCTATGGTCAGGTCGCATACCGGATTGGACGGGTGCACCACCGGCGTGATGCAGTCGTAGGCCACGCCGAAGGGAACCGGATACACCCCTTTTTCAACGGCCAGGGCGACCTCTTTTTGTTTGATGAACCGGGATGCATTGGCAATGTCCGTTGTGCCGTCGATAATCGCTTTGATCCCGTTGCCGGACCCGCCGCCGGAAATCGATATCGACACATCCGGATAAATTTTCATAAACGCTTCAGCCGCTTTCTGGGCGATGGGCAGCACCGTGGTGGACCCCTTGATTTCCAGAGTTTCCGCCGCCGCCGTACCGGCAAGGCCGATTATCATCGCTGCTGCGACCATCAGAACAAACAATCTCATTTTCATTTCTTACATCCTCCTCTTGTTAATCAATGTTATTATTCCTTCATGATCTGCGGGAATGACCGGTTTTGGGATCAAGCCCGGTCCGCAGGGATGACGCACAATAGAACCTGATTTTGACAATCGTGTGACAAACGTACGAAGGTTGGATAACATTTGAAATCCGGTGCCGCAGGTCCGAATGTCACAAAAAAGTCACATGGGCTTCACGTTTTTGTGATATGGTTGCATTACAGGTTACTTCTTAAAGACAAAGGTTTGATCTTATTCTAAACAGGAGAAGGCAGCATGGCCAAAACCATTCTGGTCGTTGAAGACGACACCGACATCCTTGAACTGGTGCGATGGCATCTTCAGGAGGAGGGGTATTCGGTGCTGACCGCGACAGACGGTATCAAGGGCCTGGACATGGCGAACAAGCAGGCGCCGGATATGATCATTCTGGATCTCATGCTCCCCGGTATGGACGGGCTAGGGGTCTGCCGGGCGTTGAAGGGGGATGCCAGAACCAAAAATATTCCGGTGGCCATGCTGACGGCAAAAGGGGAAGAGGTCGACCGGGTGGTGGGGTTTGAACTGGGGGCGGACGATTATATCGTCAAGCCCTTCAGCCCTCGGGAACTGGTATTGCGGATCCGCGCTATTTTAAAAAGGTATGACAAAGAATCCGGTAAAGGTGAGAAGCCTGTTCTGGCGCATCGGGAGCTGCGGATCGATCTTGCGAGTCATCGGGCATGGATCGGGGAGGAAGAGGTTTTTCTCACCGTGACCGAGTTTAACCTTCTGATTGAACTTTTGAAAAACAAGGGCAGGGTTCGGACCCGGGATCATCTGCTGGACCGCGTCTGGGGGTATCAGTTTGAGGGGTATGCCCGCACCGTGGACACCCATGTGCGCAGGCTGCGCAAGAAACTCGGGATATACGCGGATGATGTTGAAACCGTGCGGGGCATCGGGTATCGGTTCAAGGAAGAATAGATGAAAAACATCCGCTTCAGGACCAAGCTGGTCGTCTCATTCTGGGGTATGCTGATCATCGCCCTTTGCATTCCGGCGTATTATATGTATGAAACCCTTGAAAAAGAGATTTTAAGGGAGGCGACAGCCAATTCTTTTACCCAGCTTCACCTGGTGCAATGGCTGCTTCAGCACCAGCCGCCGTTTGATGAGGTCAAGGCCCTGGATCATTGGTGCAAGGCGTTCGGGGAACGGTCGCATTACCGGATCACCCTGATTTCAGCCGCCGGCAGGGTCATTGCCGATTCGGATGTCCCTTTTGAAGAGATTTCTTCGCTGGACAGCCACGCAGACCGGGAGGAGGTGCTTGGGGCCCGGAAACAGGAAAAAGCCTCCTCCATTCGGTACAGCACCACCCTCAATCACAAGCTGATTTATGCCGCTCAGAGAATCAGCCTGCCGCAGGCGCCGGCCGCTGTGCTTCGCGTGGCCATTCCCTTGTCGACGGTGGAGACCCGGCTCGCCTATTTTGCAGACCGGTTTTGGCTCATTTTAGCCGTTTTTTTCCTGTTTGCCGCGGCGTTAAGCTTCTTTTTAGCGAAAAGACTGGAAACCCCCATTCGAAAAATCATCGCCACCGCCGGTTCGATCGGTGAAGGCAACTACCACGAACGCATCGATATTGAATCCGGCCCGGAATTCTCGCAGCTCTCCGCCTGCATCAATGAAATGACCGACAAGATTCAACAGCACATAAATAAAATCAGCCGTCAGTCGCAGGAGCTTGAGGCGGTATTCGAAGGGATGCAGGAAGGGGTCATGCTGCTGGATGAAAACGGCAGGATCAAGGCGGCCAATGAGGCGCTTTCCCTTCTGGCCAGATGTGAACCCTCCTGTACCGGCCGCCGCCCCATGGAGGTTTTCTTAAACCCTGAAATTCAGGCCGCATGTGAAGAGGTGCTGCAGGGAAAGCCGTATCTTCGATTAACGGTCAGCATGGATAACCGGTCGGTCCAGGAAATCAACCTGGTGAGAATACCGGATGGCGGGGCGGTGGTGGTGTTTCATGATATCAGCGAACTGGTTCGCCTGGAGCGGGTGAGGCGAGATTTTGTGGCGAATGTTTCCCATGAACTCCGTACCCCCCTGACATCAATCAAAGGGTATGCAGAGACGCTTATGAATAAGGGCTTCAAGGTCGACGAGACCGCCGGAAGTTTTCTCCAGACAATCCATAAGAACGCGACCCAGATGTCCAATATCGTCAACGACCTTCTTGAACTGACCCGCATGGAAACGGAAAAACAGCATCCCTCGGAGTTGACGCCGGTTAATGCCTTTTCCTGTCTTTCCATGGCCTGGGAGACCTGTATGCCCATGTCCAAAGACAAGAATATTCAGCTGGTCAACCGGCTTTCGAATGTCGCCAAGGTGAAGGCCGAGGAAAACGCGCTGCTTTTAGTGTTTCGAAACCTGCTGGACAACGCCGTCCGGTACAGCCCTGAGAATACGCATATTTATGTTTTTGTGAAGGATCAGCCGGATCAGGTGGTTTTCGGGGTTCAGGATGAAGGGCCGGGTATTGCCAAGGAGCATCAGGACAGGGTTTTTGAGCGGTTCTACCGGGTGGACAAGGAGAGAAGCCGGGCCTCCGGCGGGACCGGTCTGGGGCTGGCCATCTGCCGCCATGCGGTTTTGAGCATGGGCGGTGACATATGGGTGCAGAGCCCTCCGGATGGGGCTCAAAAGGGGACTGTTTTTTATTTTTCTTTGAAAAAGGCCTAATCGCATGAATCCTCAGCCGGATCATGGAATACGGAAAGTTTTGGAGAAAAACCATTCAATGGAGAATTCGGTTAAAATCACCGTCAGAGGATTGAACTTTTATTACGGCGGGTTTAAGGCCTTGGATGACATCTCGCTGGATTTGAAAAAAAACCAGGTCTCCGCTTTGATCGGTCCCTCCGGCTGCGGCAAGAGCACCTTTTTGCGGTGTTTGAACCGAATGAACGATCTGATTCCCATCTCCCGGGTGGAGGGTGAAATTTATCTGGACAATGAAAACATCTGTTCCTCTGCTATCGATGTGGTAAACCTTCGGCGGCGGGTCGGCATGGTGTTTCAAAAGCCCAACCCGTTTCCCAAGACCATTTTTGAAAACGCGGCCTACGGGCTTCGCGTCATTGGTGTCAGGGACAAAAAGGCGTTGAAGGAGCGGGTGGAACAAAGTCTGCATCAGGCCGCCCTGTTCGAGGAGGTCAAGGACCGGTTGCACGAATCCGCCCTGGGGCTTTCCGGCGGCCAGCAGCAGAGGCTCTGTATTGCGCGGGCCCTGGCCGTGGAGCCGGAGGTCGTGCTGATGGATGAACCGGCATCCGCCTTGGACCCCATCGCCACCCAGAAGATCGAAGACCTGATTCATGAACTCAAGAAAAATTTCACCATCGTGATCGTCACCCACAGCATGCAGCAGGCGGCGCGGGTGTCGGATATCACGGCGTTTTTTTACATGGGAAGGCTGATTGAGACCGGGGACACGGAGACGATATTCACCCGTCCGAGCCTTAAACAGACCGAGGACTACATTACCGGCCGATTCGGCTGATCAAGTAAGGAAAAAAAATGGAACGCCAGCATTTTGTCCAGGAATTGGACCGGTTGAAGATGACCATATTAAATATGGCCGCGCTGACCCGGCGGGCGGTGGGAAAAGCCGTGCAGGCATACCTGACGCGGGATGAGGCCCTGGCCCTGGAGGTTATTGAGGGGGACCAGAAAATCAACGGCCTGGAGCTGGAGGTGGACAGGCTCTGCCTTAAGCTGCTGGCGCTGGAGCAGCCCATGGCCGGGGACCTCCGGTATATCATCGGCAGCACGAAAATCAGCAACGAGCTGGAGCGGATCGCCGATCAGGCGGTGAATATCGCGGAACGCACCCAGTTTTTATGCCAGCATCCGCCCCTGGAACCGGTCAAGGGCATGGAACAGCTGGTGGCGGTGGTGGAGGCCATGTTGGACAAGGCCGTATCCTCCCTGGTCAACCTGGACCCGAAAAAGGCCCGGGAGATCCGCCAGATGGACGACCAGGCGGACCTTCATACCCTTGAGGTGCTTCAGACCCTGATCGACTACCTGGTGCAGAGCACGCCGGCGGCTGAAAGGCGGCTGTTGAAAACCCGTCGTTCCATTCAGATGATTATCATCTCCCGGTGTCTGGAGCGGGTGGCCGACCTTTCCACCAACATCGGGGAGTACGTAGCGTTTATCGTCACCGGGATTAATATCAAGCACCAGAAGATCCCTCCCGTGCTTCATCCCTGATCATTTAATCCCGACCCCGCAGGCAAACCCGCCTGCAGGATTTTTCTTGACAAGACCAGGGGGTTTTATCACGATATAACCGTTCATTGAAGAAATCGTTAACAGTTAGGGGTGTTGCAAAGCAACTGAGAGTCCGGATACCGGGCAACCCTTAGGACCTGATCAGGATAATACCTGCGTAGGGAAACGGTGCAAACAGCAAATAAACGACCGACCGTTTCCCCGTTGGGAAACGGTTTTTGCTTTTTCAGGCAGGCCTTTGTCTTATGCGACGCGGCGGCGAAAAAAAAAGGAGGATAGGGGAATGGTCTTAGATGAGATTATGATCACCAGAGCGATCATTGATCGGTACCATGAAAAGCTCATCAATAACCTTGAAACGGATGTGGCCATTGTCGGCGGAGGGCCTTCAGGGCTTATTGCAGGCTACTTTTTGGCCCGGGCCGGGAAGAAGGTGGTTTTGTTTGAGCGGAAGCTGAGCATCGGCGGCGGCATGTGGGGCGGCGGCATGATGTTCAACGAAATCGTTGTCCAGAAAACCGCCCTTCACCTGTTTGATGCGCTCGGGATACGGTATTCCCAGTATCAGCAGGATTACTATACCGCGGACGCGGTGGAAGCCACCGCGGTCCTGACCGCATCCGCCCTGCAGGCCGGCGTGACCGTATTCAACTGCATCTCCGTGGAGGATGTGATGATGCGTCCCGACCGGGTGGAGGGGCTGGTGATCATCTGGTCGCCGGTGGAAATGGCGGGCCTGCATGTGGATCCCCTGACGGTGAGGGCCAGGTTCCTTGTGGATGCCACCGGCCACGCCACCGAGGTGGTTCGGGTGGTGTTGAAAAAGGTTCCGGGCAAACTGCAGACCCCTTCGGGCGGGATCGAGGGGGAGAAATCCATGTGGGCGGACCGGGCCGAGGCCCTTACCCTGAAAAACACGCGGGAGGTGTTTCCCGGCCTGTATGTCGCCGGTATGGCGGCCAATGCCACCTTCGGCGGGCCCCGCATGGGGCCGATTTTCGGCGGTATGCTGCTTTCCGGAGAAAAGGTGGCCGGGGAGCTGCTCCAGCGCCTGTAATGTAAAAACCAAACAGGATGTAAGCCCATGACACAGCTTGAAGAGGCCAAAAAGGGACGGATCACGGAGGCCATGCGCCAGGTGGCGGAAGCCGAAGGGATTCCCTCTGAAACCGTTCGAGAGCGGGTGGCAAAGGGAACGGTCGTCATTCCCCAAAATATCAACCATGTTTTTGTCGCCAGGGGCATCGGCGAAGGGCTCACCACCAAGGTCAACGCCAACCTCGGTACCTCCCCTAGTCATTTTGACATCACGGAGGAGTTGAAGAAACTGGATGCGGCTGTTCACGCCGGTGCGGACGCGGTCATGGACCTGTCAACGGGAGGGGATCTGGACCGTATTCTAAAGGCGATGCTTGGCCACTCCCCGGTCATGCTCGGCACCGTACCCATCTACAAAACCGTCAGCAGGGCGCTGTCTGAAAAACGGAAACCTACGGATTTGACCCCTGATGAGATTTTTGCCGAGATCGAGGCCCAGGCCAGGCTCGGGGTGGATTTCGTTACGGTTCACTGCGGGGTCACCCGGTCGTCATTAAAGGTCCTTAAAGGGTGCGACCGGTTGATGGGGATCGTTTCCCGAGGCGGAAGCCTGCTGGCTGAATGGACCATTAAGAACGAAGCGGAAAACCCCTTGTACGAAAACTACGATCGCCTGCTGGAGATCGCCCGAATCTACGATGTCACCCTTTCCCTGGGGGACGGGTTGCGGCCCGGAACCATCTTTGACGCTGAAGACGGCGCCCAGATCAGCGAGATGATTATTCT
>CAZFWD010000169.1:0-3011 GCA_964522535.1 uncultured Desulfonema sp. | reverse complement strand
TGATGAAAGTTAAAATATATAATTATTTTAGATAAATATAATAAAATAAGCCGTTTTTAATGGTTTGGCTCATGGATTGCATAAGAAATGAATGGACCAATGAATAATTTCATCAAAAGGATTTCAGGTATCCGGTTCAAGTGGCTATATATACTATATATAAATAAATAAAAGGGCCTCTGAAAGGATTCGGACAACTGAAATTTCGATTCCCATACGAGGAGGTGGTGTATGCAAAACTATACCTTGGATGACGAGGCGCTGGAGCTTTATCAGCAACTGGAGGGATTGGAGGATCCGAAAAAATTTCTCAAGCGTTATCAGGATGAACAGGAGCAGCTCAACGACTGGCGGGAGGCCTTGGTCACGTTTGTCCATCTGCTGGCCCACACCTTAAACAATTACCGGCTCAGTGATATCGTCGCAAAGGATATGGACGATATCCGCCCCATCATGGATGTGATGAGCAGGCTCGCGGAGATTCCCCAGCGGAATAAGGAAAAGAAGGTGGTTATCCGGCATCGGGGACTTGGCCTGGCGGACCGGCTGTCCGACAACCCGGAAGAAACGAAATTTGACTATGTGGTTTCATGCGGGGATTGCGTCATCGATACACCTTATCTCGAATATCTTATTAAAATGAAAATTATTGATGATCCGTCCTTGATCCAGAAAATTGAAAGGGCGTTCAGATTTTTCTATCTATCCGGTATTTATATCGTTGAGATCCGTTTGAATGAATGGCAGGATAAAGACAAACAGCTGATCAATTCCTGTTTTGTGTTCTGGGCCAGGTATTTCAATGAACTTTCCAAAGGTTCCAAGCATTTAATCTATAACGAGTCCAACAAGCCGGATCCCAACCTCACAATCCTCGCACGACTAAACGGCGTAAAACGGGAAAGCTTCCAGGGGTTGATTCGAGAAATCCACAAGCATTATCTGAATTAAACGGGATTGAACAAGATATCAGCGTCGTCAAACGAGACCCGCTTTAGAAAAAAATTAAAGCCTTAAATGAAACAGAAAATTTCCATAAAAAATAAGTCGAAAAAAAGAATTGATAAATTCGACACGGTGTATAATGCGATCTTCAGGATCGATGGTTTGAGAAAAAGGCTTTCCAGACCTCCCATAGAAATCAACAATAACCGCTACATTCAGATGTGGCGGGGCTGCTTTTTCCAGGATGGGCGGTTTCGCCCGTCGCCATTCAATCAGTATCTGCCGCTTTTATCGGAATGGAAGAGCGCGTTTTACCTTATGTGGATCGATCTAAAGTCGGTTACGGTCAAATCGGATCGAACCGCCATGATCAACTGTTTCGCGCGGTTTGTGAAAGGCAGCCCGTATGTCGATCAATATATTGATTTTATATTAAAAGATTTTTTTTATTACCCGTTGCATCTTCATTATTCGGATTTCAATGCGTTGATTTTCACCAACATGCTTTTGTTTAAGAATTACGCTCATCAGGATTATGATTTTGAGCGCACCCCCGAGGAGATGCTGTTATCCAAGGATGAAAAAAACACCGAGCTCATCGACCGCTTGTGCAATCTGATCGCCAATCCGTGGGGCGATCGTTTTTATCAAAAAATTCAAACGATCAAAAAAAATTTGCAGCTTGCTTTAAAGCCCCAGAAGGCCCAGGTGGCGGCGCTTTCCGCCGATATTCTGATCAGCATTTTAAGGGAGGTGCTGATTTTTTTCACCCTTGTGGGGGGCGCCGCTTTACGTAAGGTTGTTCGGGATACGGTTGAGGAATTCGGCGATCCGGAGTCCGAATTATATCAGTCCAAGAACAGCGCTGTTTACCTGAAGCAGCTGTTGCAGTTGCTTCAGGTCGGCATTCGATGCCTGATTATTTTTGGGGACAAGACGGATATTGAGCTGTTGCGCGTGATTCGAAGCCGGGAGAAGGATTTTCTGGCTTTAAAGGGGATATTGAACCTGGACCTGTCCTTCCATCAAAAAGTCGTAAAAAAAATTATCTCCATCATAGAAGAAGGCACGGCCACCGTTCAATCGCCGCCCGCGCTTGCCCTGTGACCGGTGTCGCCCTCGCCGTTCGACACCTGTATTGTCCCTCACACCTGCTGGTTCAAATTTTTTAACGCTTCAAAATGTCCATACGCTCAAGGGAGTTCGCCGTCAGACAACTGCCTTAAAGCTTTTTCTGCCAGATGGCGATGATTTGCTCGGCCACCTGATCCGGGGTCAGCGGGTCGGTGTCGATTTCATAATGGGCCGCGCTTTTGTATTTTGAAGCCCTGCGGGCAAGGACATCCGCCACCTCCTCGGTAAAGCTTTTGCCCTCGGTCAAGGCCGGCCGCTGGGTGTCCTTATAAATGCGCGACACGATCACCGCAACCGACGCCTTTAACCAGAAAACCTGAGCGTTTCTTTGAAGCGCCGCGATATTTTCCGGCCGCTCGATCACTCCGCCGCCGGTATCGATGATCAGATGATCCCGGCCGGAGAGACCCCTTGCCACCTCGGTTTCCATGTCCCGGAACCCCGGCCAGCCGAATCTTTCAACGATCTCGGGAATGGATATTTTGGCGCGTCGAACAATCTCGCGATCCATGTCCACGCAGGCCATTTTGAGGCGGTCCGCAAGGATTTTCCCCACCTCGCTTTTGCCGGTTCCCCGGTATCCGATCAGCACCAGGTTCATGGTTTTAAATGCTCCATCACCACCTTTCGCATCACCTCGATCGGCGCCTCAACCCCGGTGAAACGCTCAAACTGAAGGGCCGCCTGATGAATGAACATCTCCATCCCGGAGATCGTCTGAACCCCTCTGGATTCGGCGTTTTTCAGCAGCTTGGTTTCAAGGGGGGTGTAGACGATATCCAAAACCGCCTGCCCCGGCCGGAACAGTGCGGGCGAAACCAGACTGTCCCCTGTTCTGGGGTGCATGCCCACCGGGGTGCAGTGGATTACGATATCGGCGTTTTCCATGGCCTGGAAGAGCAAAGCCTCCGTCATCTCGTTTGATCGAATCA
>CAZFWD010000168.1:0-5908 GCA_964522535.1 uncultured Desulfonema sp. | reverse complement strand
AAAAAGGGGGACGGGCCGCCTGTTTTCTTCGATGACGATACATGCCTTTCCTCGAATCGACGCCAGCCAGTCCGCGATCTGACGGGCGTTCCCCACGGTGGCGGAAAGCAGCAGCATCGGAATCCGTGAAGGAAGGTAGATCATGATCTCTTCCCAGACCACCCCCCGCTCCGCATCGCCTAAAAAATGCGCTTCATCCAGAATCACCAGGTCCGCGTCCAGGTCTTGGCCCCGGTGCATCGCATCATAAAGCTGGTTGCGCAGGATTTCCGTGGTGCCCACGATGATCGATGCGTCCGGGTTCTCCTTCCGGTCGCCCGTCAGAATCCCGAGGTTTTCCGGACCGAAAATTTGTGAAAACTCTTCGTATTTGGCGTTGGTGAGGGCCTTTAAGGGGGAGGCGTACCAGGCCTTGCCCTGGCTGGCGCGCACGCCGGCAATGGCCTGCTCGGCAATCCAGGTTTTCCCGGCGCCCGTGGGAGCGGTGACCAGGCAGTCGGACCGATTGATCGCTTCAACCGCCTCCGTCTGAAACCGGTCCGGTTTAAACGGTTTTTTTTCAGGGACCCCGATGGCGGCGAACACCTTTCTCAGCCTTGCGTCCGCGCCCGGTTTCAGTCGGGCGTGGAGCGTTTTTTTGCGTGGGTCGGGACGCCGCCGGTGTTTGCGGGATTGATCCATCATCCAATCCTGCTGATCATGTCATACGCAATGGTTTTCGCCTCGGTGTCCACCGTAAAGGGGGAAACGCCGTTTAAATCCGCTTCCACCAACGCGTCATCATAGGGCATAAATCCCAGAAATTCGAAATCCGAAAGATGCTTTTTTAAAAATGCCTCATCTTTTTCGCCTCGGATTTTGTTGCCCACCAGGGCGATGGTTTTTAAACCGATTTCAGAAGCCAGCCTTCGAATATGCCTGGCGGTATCAATGCTCCGCTGCCCCGGCTCCACCACGACGATCAGCTTGTCCACGGCGCCGGCCGTGGCCCGGCCCAGGTGTTCGATGCCCGCCTCCATATCCATGACCACCACCTCGTTTCTGGACAAAACGATGTGGGTGATCAGCGCCCGAAGCAAGGCGCTTTCCGGGCAGATGCACCCGGAGCCGCCGGTTTTCACCCCGCCCAGCCGCATCAGCTTGATGTTTTCAAGCTTGGCGGACAAGGCCTCCGGCAGGTCATCCACCTTGGGGTTGAGCTTGAAAAACCCGCCGATGCTGCCGGGCATCACCTCGGTCCGTTCATAGATCAGGCTTTTCATCTCCGAAATCGGGACGATGGATTTCGCATCGGGAATCCCCACGGCAGCCGCCAAGTTGGCGTCCGGATCCGCGTCGATCGCCAAAACATGTTTTCCCTTTTCATTGAACGCCCGAATCAACAGGGCGGCGAAGGTGGTTTTGCCCACCCCTCCCTTGCCGCTGACCGCAATCTTCATAGGCTCATCTCTCCTCATAATAAAATTGGTATTGATTTTAAGAATTTGGATATATATCATTCTTTTTTTATTCGAGCAAGAACCAAATGAAAGGGTATCTTCGATTCAGGCTGTCCGCATGGCTGACCGACCCGAAACACCAATCATTCAACACCGGACGCGACCCCCGGCCATCCTTGCGCCGGCAGGGGGAAGGGCGGCTTTTTTAGCCGCCATCGCCGCCGGCGCGGATGCGGTATACGCCGGGCTCAAAACATTCTCCGCCCGCATGGCGGCTGAAAATTTCACCATTGCCGAACTGGCCCAACTCACCGGCCTGGCCCATGAACAGGGGGTTTCGGTGCATGTCGCCCTAAACAGCCTGGTGACGCCCGATGAGCTTAATTCCGCCGGAACGCTCATCGAACAATTGGCCCGCCGGGTCAAACCGGACGCCCTGATTATTCAAGACCCGGCCATGCTCACCCTTGCCCGTCAGGCTGAATTCTCCGGTGAAATTCATCTGTCCACCCTGGCGAACATCAGCTTTCCCGGAGCGCTCAAGCTGGTCGGCCGGTTTCCGGAGGTCAAACGGGTGGTTCTTCCCCGGGAGTTGAGCATCGACGAAATCAAACAGATGGCCGAGCAATGCCCGAATGGATTGTCTCTGGAGGTGTTTGTTCACGGAGCGCTGTGCTACGGCATATCCGGCAGGTGCTACTGGAGCAGTTTTCTGGGCGGAAAAAGCGGGCTTCGAGGGCGGTGCGTGCAGCCCTGCCGCCGGGCCTATGAGCAGGGCGGCAGAACCGCCCGCTATTTCTCCTGCCAGGACCTGGGGTTTGATGTGTTGACCAAGCTGCTGGTCAACATTCCCCAGGTGTCCGCCTTAAAAATCGAGGGGCGGAAAAAAGGCCCCCATTATGTGTATTACACGGTTCTGGCCTATCGCCTGCTGCGGGATCATGCCGGTGATCCCGGCATGAAAAAACAAGCCCTCTCTTTTCTTGAGTATGCCCTGGGCCGGCCGGGCACCCATTACCGAATCCTTTCCCAGAGACCCCAGAATCCGGTGGATGTCTCCCTCCAGACCGGATCCGGAATGCTGATAGGAGCCGTGAAAGGCGCACGGTCGAATCCGTATCTTATCCCCCGCGAGGCGCTTTACGCTCAGGATATGCTCCGCATCGGGTATGAAGACGATCCCTGGCACGCCACCTGGCGGGTGGGAAAATATGTTCCTTCCCGGGGCAGGCTGGTGCTCAAACCCGCCGGAAGATTAAAGCCTGCCAACGGCACCCCGGTTTTTCTGATCGACCGGCGCGAAAAGGAGCTCGCAGAGCAAATCGACCGGCTTGAAAAAAGGCTCCAAAAACACCCGCTTCCTGATGCGGGCGGGTCTGCCTTCACGGCGGTGCTGCCTAAAAAAGGAAAAAAGACCTGCCCGCTTAGCGAAATAACGGTGGCGCGCTCCGGGCAAAGAGTCAAGGAGCCTGTCGGCCTCTGGCTGTCGCTCAGCGCACCGGAAATCAGAATACCGAATCCCGGGCGGTTCTGGTCCTGGCTGCCGCCGGTGATCTGGCCGGATGATCAGGAAGCCTGGCGAATATCGGTCCAGTCAGCGATCCGGCAGGGGTGTAAAAACTTTGTATTAAATGCGCCCTGGCAGATCATTTTTTTTGGGGAAAAGAAAAGATTCAATTTATGGGCCGGCCCTTTCTGCAATATCGCCAATGCGCTGTCCGTGGGCTTTTTGGCGGATCTCGGGTTTAACGGGGTGATCGCCAGTCCGGAACTGGGCAGGCGGGGGTATGAAGCCCTGGCGGCCGAAAGCCCCCTGCCGCTGGGAATCGTCCTGTCCGGCAACTGGCCCCTGTGCGTTTCCCGAACCGTTTCCGAGGCATTGACCCCGGAAAGGCTTTTTACCAGCCCGAAAGGGGAGCAGGCATGGGCCAGCCGCTACGGCGCGAATGTCTGGGTATTTCCCAACTGGCGGATTGATTTGACCGGAAAACGGGAATTGCTTATAAAATATGGATACCGCATGTTTGTTCATCTGGCGGAACCTGTTCCCAAGGAGATTTTTTTAAAAAAAAGGCCCGGGTTATGGAACTGGGACATCGGGTTGAAATAGCCCCGGGCTTTTTAATTTTTTTTGCATCCCTGTAACTTTTTATGGTGTGCATGCGACACAAACAATAACGGCACATCATACACTAACCTTTTTTTTATGAAGGAGATGCAAAATGAAGAAAACGTTTATTTTTGTTTTGACCGGGGTTTTCATGCTGACCTTGGCCGGCGTAGCCTGGGCCGGGCATGGGGAATGCGACAAGTCTGGAAACGGGCATCATAAAGGCGAATGGGGCGGGCCCATGAAGGCTTTCAAGGGCCTGGACCTCACCCAACAACAGCAGGACCAGGTGGATGCGATCCTGGACCGGCATCGGGAGGAAAAAAAGCAGCTTCAGACAAGCCTCAAAGACGCCGAAAAAACCCTTCATGAGGCAGTGCACGCGGATGCATTCAATGAACAGGCCATACGCGATGCATCCAAAACCCTTTCCGCCAATATGGAGGAAATGGCGGTTTTACGCGGAAAAATTTTTTCCGAGATTCGAACGCTTCTGACGCCGGAACAGGTTCAGAAGCTTTCCGAGATGCGCATGCGCCGGCATGATTAGATCAACCCTCGAAAACCATGCGGAAAAACGATACCGGACCCATGAAGCACAAATCCGTCGATGCCGGCGATATCGCCGTCATCGACGATATCCTTTCCGGCCATGTGAACGCCTTTGAGGTTTTGGTGAAACGGTATCAGGCGCATGTGTTTTCCGTGGTGCGAAAACATGTTCCGACGGATCAGGTGAAGGAAGTCGCCCATGATGTGTTTATCCGGGCATATCAGGGACTTTCGGGGTTTTCGAAAAAAAGCAGTTTCAAAAGCTGGCTGTCCGGAATCTCCGTAAGAACCTGCTATGATTTCTGGCGGAAAAAATACCGCTCAAAAGAAATCCCTTTAAGCCGCCTGACCGAGGCTCACCGGGAATGGCTGGAAAATACGATGGCAGCCGACGCAGCCCGCGCGACCGATGAGACAAGCCGACAGGCGGAAGCGACGGAGGTCCTGGACTGGGCGCTTTCCCGGCTGTCAGCGGCGGATCGAATGGTGATGGAACTGGTATACCTGGAAGGCTGTTCCCACAAGGAGGCTGCGCGGCTTCTGGCATGGAGCACAGCCAATGTTAAAATCCGGGTGTATCGCGCAAAAAAAAAACTCTATCACCTCATCATGGCGGAAAAGGCAATAACCAGGGGGAATCATGAAAACCTTTCATAAATCAATGGATCGGTTAAGGGAGAGGCTCTGTGCAGCCTATGCATCCAGAACGGCTGAGGCCCCGCCGGCCGGCAGCCGATGGCGGCAGGAGGTGATGCGGTCGGTTCGGCAAATCGGTCCGATCGGCGAACATGCCTTCGGCCGTGTGCGTTCCGGTCATCTGGCATGGCGGCTGGCCCCGGCAGCCCTGGCCTTGATGGTGATCCTGGCGGTGATGATCCTTCAGGTCGACCATACCATCGAAAATCAGATGGCCAGCCTGGCGATGAGTGATCCGGTGCAAACTTACATAACATACCCTCTGTTTTAATGGAGGTTCAGGAATGAAGCAGTTTAGAGCCGTTGCGGGAATCGCAGCCATATTTGTATTAGGGGTGATGATCGGTGTCCTGGGCACCAGCCTGGTGGTTAGCCACCGGATGGAATCCTTTCACAAAAAGGGGCCCCCGCCCATTCGGCCGATGTTCATGAAGCAGATCGTCAACCGGCTGGATCTGACCCCGGCGCAACAGGCGGAAGTGGAAAAAATGGTGGATACCCTTCAGGCCGAGCTTCGAACCATTCGGCGGGATTTTCATCCCCGAGTAAAAGCCGCTTTTGACGCCTGTTTTGAGCGGATCAATCAACACCTGACCGGGGACCAGAAAAAAAAGCTTGCGATCATCAGGGAGCAGCTGCCCAAGCATTTTCCGCCGGATAAGGATTTCCGCCGCCACCGCGAATGTCCGCCGGAT
Source organism: uncultured Desulfonema sp. (assembly GCA_964522535.1). Lineage (GTDB taxonomy): Bacteria > Desulfobacterota > Desulfobacteria > Desulfobacterales > Desulfosalsimonadaceae > DYLE01. Next base: position 416 of record CAZFWD010000168.1, on the reverse strand, counting down.
CAGGAAAAGGGGATGGGACCGCCTGAGGAGTGAATCTTTAAACGGCTCTCGCCGCTTTTTTAAATATTTTCACCACAGAGACCACAGAGAAAAAAAATAAAATTTTTTTTCTCTGTGGTCCGTGATCTCTATGGTTTTAAAAGGTTGCTGAAAATTTTCAGCCGCGCCCTTCGGGGCGTATGTGCTCCGTAAAACAGAAATAAGGCAGACCAGCAGCGTATGCGTGTCAAAAAGAAACAACATCGATTCAAGCTGTTTTCATGGACGATCGGGTGCCTTGTGATCATGCTCGCCGCCGGCTGCGTCGTGGGGCCGGACCACGCCAGGCCAGATATTCCGGTAACTGAATCCTGGAATACCCCGCTTGCCGATGGGTTGAACAGCAGGGAACCAGACCCTATGGAATTGGTAGATTG
>CAZFWD010000167.1:0-8593 GCA_964522535.1 uncultured Desulfonema sp. | reverse complement strand
ATGGGTTTTTTTTGGAACGATCTCGATAATCGGCAGGGCCTCCAAATCTTCATTGCCGATCACCCCGCCGGTGATTTCAATCCCGCGAATATACGCCTCCACCAGCACGGTATCATCATGGGCAAACGCCCTCTCAAAAGCGGCAGGCAGGTTGTCTCTTGAGTCTTCAATACCCATTCCGATGCTTGAGCCGCCGCGAACCGGTTTGATCACCAGCGGCAAACCCAGCCGATCCGCACAGCGGTTGATGTCGACGGCATCCGTTTTTTTGAAGCTCAGATAAGGGGGCACTGGAATTCCGGCGCTCTCGTAAAGATGCTTGGCGGCCAGCTTGTGCATGGCGACGGCGCTGCCCAGCGGCCCGGAACACTGGTACGGAATCTTTAACAGGTCAAGCAGCCCCTGAACCGTCCCGTCCTCACCGTTTATTCCGTGAAGCAGCACCATCGCGATATCGATTTTCCGAGCATCCGCAAGCAGACGGGGGAGATCCGTTTTCGGGTCATACCGGCGCACCTCGTACGTTTCCCTGTCCAGCGCCCGAAAAACCTCATTCCCGCTTCGAATGGAAACCTCCCGCTCCGTTGAGGTACCGCCGGAAAGAAGGGCCACGGTGATCTTTTGAGTCATGGGCACTGCTTTTCATCAGGGGTTCTGCCGGTGCCGGCGCAGGCAAGCCGCTCCACAAGGCTTGACTCGTATTTTTGAGGGACCTCAAACGCCACGGCGCCATTGCGCGCCGCGTTCAGCTTCATGATCAGAAAGTTTAATTTTTTGAGGGTTCTGCATCTCAACTGAACATCCGTCATGCCCGCCAGCAGGGCCTCGGTGGTCAGAATCTCTTTTTTAATCTCCACCTCCGGAGGCAGGCAGTCCGCATTTTTCAGGATCTTATAGGCCAGACGCAGTTCCTCGGGAATGCGGCTGAAATCCTCCAGGCAAAGCGGCTTTCCCGCGCCTTCAAGGCGGTCAAACGCGCCGTCGCGCATGGCCCGTTGAATCCGTTCCTCAACGATTTTTTCAAATCCGGTATACATGAAAACCCAAACAATGAAGCCTCTCTGGATTTTCAGAGAGGCTTTGGTGGATCTGTTTGGTGGCGATGCAGGGACTTGAACCCCGGACACTGCGGATATGAGCCGCATGCTCTAACCAACTGAGCTACATCGCCGTGCTGAAAGCTTCGTAAAAGGCCCCAATCCTTGCCCTTCCTGCCTGCCGCAAGGATTGGCATGCGACCCCATGAACCTTTTACGAAACCTTCACCCATGATTCAAGACGGAGTGAATCTCTTAACAACCCCTTCATTCCGAGTCAAGCCAAAACCTTTTTATTTTTTGGAGGACATGACCACCGCAACGTCAAACTCTTGCGCATCCTGCGGCACCGGCGCAAACACCACCGTAAAGGGGAGCGTTTGCCCGGGCTTCGCGGCATCCTTGTCCCCTTTACGGTTTGCCAGGTGTGTTTTAATGGTTTCCAGTTCCAGGCTGGCCAGATCTGAATCCGTGAGCGTGTTCCCGCAGTAGGCGGTGGAAACCCCGATAGCCTCTCCCGTCTGATCGTAGAGGGTTCCCTTGACCTGGATTTCACCGCGGGGGTGATCATACCTGTTGGTCACATCACCGGTGATCACCAGCATCTCCCCGGCCTTCTCGCTTTCAACGAACCGGTAAGCCGGGTTTGCGATCATTTCGATCTGAAGGTTTCCCTGGTCCGGCGGCGGAATCGGGGCCTGCTCTTTCGCGCCAAAATACGTTGCGGCAAAAATCAAAGCCCCCAACACAATAAGGATCGCCAGCGCAATCCAAAGCACCTTGAAACGCGGCCTTTCTTCCTCCATCCGCATGGAAGGAATTTCCTCAAAAGCAGCCCTTTCCGGTTCAACCGCTTCCGGAGCCTCCTCCGGAACCTCTTCCATCACCGGTTCCGCCGTCTTTTTATATTCCGCTTCTATCCGCTTCTCCCGCTCACCGAAGGTCTCAAGGGCAACCTCCTTATCCTCGCCGGCTTCGATCGTCTCCTCTTCCAGTATGGTCTCAAGATCAATGTCCTCCTCCGGAGCGGTCACCGTTTCAAAGTCCAGATCAACATCCAGGGTTTCCGTTTCTGCCGCCTCTTCCGCCTCAACCTCAGATTCCGGTTTTACGGTTTCAGGGGCCTCCTCAAAATCCAGAAAATCCTCGATGTCCGAAAGATCCAGCTCCTCGGTTTTCACCTTATCCGCTACGGCCTCAACGGTCTCCTCGGATTCGGCGGTCGTCAGCTCTTCCGTGGGTTCCTCCTCCAGATCCAGCTCGAATTCCTCGGTCCCGACCTCCTCGGTCTTGGCTTCCAAATCCAGATCAAGCCCTTCGGCCTCGGTGGTTTCGCCCTCCAGATCCAGCTCGAAATCCTCCGTCTTAACCTCCTCGGTCTTGGCTTCCAAATCCAGATCAAGCCCTTCGGCCTCGGTGGTCTCACCCTCAAGATCCAGCTCGAAATCCTCCGTCTTAAAATCAAGGTCTTCGGCCTTAAAGTCCAGATCCAGGTCTTCGGTTTTGCCGGACGGTTCCTCCTCCAGATTCATCTCAACGAATTCATCCAGGTCCAGCCCTGCTTCCCCCTTCAAAACAGCTTCTTTTTCGAAATCCGCCTCGCCCAGCTCGGATTCAAGATCCAGCTCAAATTCCTCTTCCGCTTCAGGTTCTCGAGCCTTCTTATCCGGTTGGGTTTCCGCGGTTTCTTTCTTCGCTTTTTTCGAAGGACCTTCAGGTTCTTTGTCTACATCGGACTTCTTCAATTCAGAAACAACACCTTCTTCCATTTCGAATTCCAACCCCTCATCCGCTTCAGCATCTTCTATTATCGCTTCCTCGATTTCCGCTTCTATCTCCGCATCTTCCAGAATTTCCGTCTCCTCCTCCGCTCCCGTTTCGTCTTCCAGCGTATCAAATGCAATCTCTTCGGCCGCCTCTTCCTCTTCTATTTCAAACTCTGCTAACGCCTCCGTCTCTTCCGCAGCTTCCGCTTCACCTTCCAGTTCATCAAATGCAACCTCTTCGGCCGCCTCTTCCTGCTCCATATCCGCTAAAGAAATCATTTCTTCCGGCTCTTCGTAAGGCTCTGTGGTGATCTCATCGAAATCAACCTCAGAAGCGGCCTGGGAATCAGCGGCAAGCCCTTCCAGGCTGACGACCTCCGATGCGTCTGCCTCGAGGTCATCGATCATGATTTCCGACTCCCGACTGTCCGCCCCTAACTCCTCGAATGAAACCTCCGTTTCTTCAAACAGCTCCTCGGATACCTCTTTGGACAGATCAGATACATGCGCGTCGATTTCCGCCTCAAGATCGCTTAACTCCTCGGAAAGGCTGTGATCGAGATCGGCGCCAACCTCTTTTGAAAAAACGTCCGCCGCCGCAAGTTCGTTTCCAGGCCCTGATTCACGCCCCTCATCAGATATAAATTCCAGGGGTTCCTCAGGCGGGGGATAGGCGATGAAGGTATGACGGCATTTGGAACACCTGACCATGGAACCTGTTTTTTTAAGTAGGCTGGCTTTTAATCTGAAACTCGTGCTGCAAGCCTCGCAGGTGATAATCATTATGGTTTCCTCGCTGCTTAAAATTTTAAATGATAAATTGCCGGCAACGTCCTGTATTTTTCCGCGTAATCCAAACCGTACCCCACAAGAAATCCGCCCTCAACCGTATGACAGGCGTAATCAATTTTGCAATCTGTTTCACGCCGCTGGCGTTTGTCAATTAAGACACAAACCTTTATGCTCTGTGGTTGGAGCGTCTGGAGATAGGCCTCCAGCCTGGACAGGGTCAGGCCGGTATCCACAATATCTTCGACCACCAACACATCCTTGCCTTTTACGTCCGCTGAAAGATTGCTGCGCAGCAAAACCTTTCCGGATGAAACATCGCCGTCGCCGTAACTTGAAAGCTGAATAAAATCAACCTCGGCCGGAACCGTCAATCGCCGCATCAGATCGCTTAAAAAAACGAATGCCCCCTTTAATACACCGATAAGAATAAGGTTTTTATTCCGGTAATCGGCTGAAATTTTTTTGGCAAGCGTTTCAACCCGCTTCTCAATCTCCTCCCTGGCCAATACAGGTATTAAATCCGGCATCTGAATGGTGCGTCAATTGTTGATTCTTTTGAGCCGCCTCCGCAATTTATTCCGCCAATCGATCTGCATGGAATAAAGGCCGGCATGCAATCCGCTTCCGAAATACTTTACCCTGTGACTATGCTTTTGTCAATGAATTTAATGTATTCGTATCGTTGGACATCAACGCGATTCAAACACCCGCCAACCCTGCGGATTCGGGCTGAAAATGAAAGGATAAAGAAGGCTTGGCAAACAATCTCTTACCCTGTTTTGCAGACGGGCATGCATCAAACCTCCGGTCCTGAAGGGTATACGGACACCCTAAAGACCGGTTTCGGCAAGTTCCTGAATCAGCTGTTTCTGTTTTTTGTTGAGCTTTTTCGGCACCGCCACATGGATCTCCACGTACAGATCCCCACAACCACCGCCCTTCATGTGGGGGAGGCCATGTCCGGCCAGCCGCATCTTGTTTTTATGCCTTGTGCCGGGCGGTATCTTTAAACTGAGCTGTTTCCCATCCAGGGTCGGAACGGAGATCTGCGTGCCGAGCAGCGCTTCGGTCAGTCGAATGTCACGGGTTATGTAAAGGTCATACCCTTCAAGCCGATACACCGGATCATCGATGACTTTGGACCGGATGTAAAGATCCCCGGACGGGCCGCCGTAGCTCCCGGGCTGGCCGCGGCCGGGAATGCGAAGCTTCTTTCCGGTAACCATCCCCTTGGGAATCTTGACCGTTATGGCTTCGGTCGTTCCGGAAGGGGTCTGAAACGTCAGGGTTTTGGAGGCGCCGGCGGCGATTTCATAAAGGGTCACCGGCAGTTCATACTCCAGGTCGCTCCCCTTCATTTGCGCCGCCTGATGCTGCCCGCCCCCGAATATGGAGCCGGGATCAAAGGAAAACCGCATGCCGCCACCGCCGCCCGCTTTTCTTCCTCTTTTAAAACCGGAGAAAAACGAAGCGCCGCCGAAGCCGAACTCCCGCAGGATGTCCTCTATGTTGGACCCCCTGAAAATGTCTTCCTGGGAAAACCGCTGCTCAAACCCTTCGGCCCCGTACATGTCATACTGCTTGCGCTTTTCCGCATCGCTTAATACCGCGTAGGCCTCGCTGATCTGCTTGAATTTTTCCTCATTGGCCTTGTCCCCGGCGGCATGGTCCGGATGGTATTTCATCGCCAGCTTTCGGTAGGCGGTTTTGATCTCCTTTTCGCTGGCATCCTTGCCGACGCCGAGTATTTTATAATAATCTTTCTGAGGCATATGCGTTTACCCATCCTTTCTATGAAATCTTAACCCCTGACCCTCAACCCCTTCCACCTTCGCCCTAAATTCCCTAACCTTTTAAAAAAAATAACGACTTCACCGGCAATGTCAAGACTCCGGTTGCCTGGCCCTTTCCCTGCCTCCCCTTGCCTTTAATGCAACAGCCAGAACGGAAAGCGCCGCCGGGGTCATGCCGTCGATGCGAAACGCCTGCCCCAGGGAAACCGGCCGGACGGCGGAAAGCTTTTCCTTTAATTCATTGGACAACCCGTGGATCGCGTCAAAGTCAAAGCCCTCGGGAATCCTTAGCTGTTCCATGGATTTAAACTTTTCGATCTCTTTTTTCTGCTTGTCGATATACCCTTCATACTTGATTTCGATCGCCACCTGCCGCACCACCCGGCCGTCCGGTTCCTTCTCCCTCGGGGAAAAGGTCTTCACCACATCGTAATCCAGCTCGCTGCGTTTGACGAGCTGATCCAGACGCACCCCGTTATCGATGGGCCGGGATTGATGCTGCTGCAAATACCGGTTGACCCTTTCCTCGGGCTTTACGACAACCCCGCGAATCCGGCAAATCTCGTCGGCGATCTGTTTTTTTCGCTCTTTAACATCCTTGAACAGGTCCGCATCAATCAGCCCAAAAGCATGACCCATCTCCATGAGCCGAAGGTCCGCGTTGTCCTCCCGCAGCATCAGCCGGTATTCGGCCCGCGAGGTAAACATGCGGTAGGGCTCCCGTGTCCCCCGGGTGACCAGGTCGTCGATCATCACCCCCATGTAGGCCTGGGAACGGTCCAGAATAAAGGCCGGCCTTCCCTGAACCCGGCACGCGGCATTGATTCCGGCCCACAGCCCCTGGGCCGCGGCCTCCTCATACCCCGAGGTGCCGTTGATCTGCCCGGCCATATAGAGGCCGGAGACCGCCTTGGTTTCCAGGGTCGGCAGCAGCTGAACCGGGTTGACGTAATCGTACTCGATCGCATACGCCGGGCGGATCATGTCCGCCGATTCAAGCCCTTTGATGGAACGCACCACCGCAAGCTGGATTTCCATGGGAAGGCTGTTGCCCAGGCCGCTGAGATAGATTTCCTCCGTATCAAGCCCCTCGGGCTCCAGAATCAGCTGATGGCTCTCGTGGTCCGGAAACTTGACCACCTTGTCCTCAAAGGAAGGGCAATACCTTGCCGAGGTGCCGGATATGCGGCCGCCGTACAGGGCGGAATGCGCAAGGTTGTCCCGCACGATCCCGATGGTATTGCTTCCGGCGATGCTGAGGTAGCTGGGCAGCTGGGGCATGGTGATTGCTTTGGTGGAAAAGGAAAACGGCGCGGGCGGCCAGTCGCCGTCCTGGCGGGTCAGCACGGAAAAGTCGATGCTGGCCCGGTGCAGCCGGGGAGGGGTCCCGGTTTTCAACCGGCCCAGCTGAAACCCCAGCTCCGCCAGGTGTTTGGGAAGATCGTATGAGGCGAACTCCCCGGCCCGGCCCGCCTTCACCGAGGTCATGCCGATATGGATCAGTCCGCTTAAAAAGGTGCCGGTGGCCAGCACCACGCGCTTTGCCTGGAACCCGTATCCCGTATGATCCACCACCCCGGCGACCTCTGTTCCTTCTACCACCAGCTGTTTGACCAACCCCTGCTTGAGGTCCAGGCCCGGGGTTTTTTCAATCACCGATTTCATGGCGATATGGTAGCGGATCTTGTCGTTCTGGGTCCTTGAGGAATGAACCGCCGGGCCTTTTTTGGTGTTTAGCTTTCGGTAATGAATGGCGGTTTTGTCGGTGATTTTGGCCATTTCGCCGCCCAGGGCATCGATCTCCCTGACCAGCTGACCCTTGGCCATTCCGCCGATGGAGGGGCTGCAGGGCATGGCCGCCAGCTTGTCCAGATCAATCGACAGCAACAGCACGCGGCATCCCATGCGGGCCGCGGCGAGCGCCGCCTCGCAGCCCGCATGCCCGGCGCCGACGACAATCACGTCATATGTTTTCGGATAAAACACCATTTTGTTTAAAAAACGTATCTGCTCAATTGCCCATTTCCGTTCGTTTATGCTATAGAAAAATTTCTACCAAAAAAAGGAATGGTTTAACAATAAAATTACGCCCGCGTTTTATGCAGAATCGATACCATGATTTAAACACCTATTTCAGAAACCGGTTCGGGTGCCGGGTTCAAAAGATATCCATTGACGCCGGCCTGTCCTGCCCCAACCGGGACGGCACCCTGTCCAGCCGGGGGTGTATCTTCTGCAACCGGATGGGATCAGGAACCGGGGCGTTTGAAAGGGGCATCTCCATCACGGATCAAATCATCCAGGCCAAGGCCAACCTGTCCCGACGGTACAAGGCGGAAAAATTTATCGCCTATTTTCAGGCCTTCACCAACACCTACGCGCCGGTGGACCGGCTGAAGCGGCTCTATGATGAGGCCCTGGCCGTGGACGGGGTGGTGGGGATCGCCATCGGCACGCGGCCGGACTGCGTTGATGCTGAAAAACTGAGCCTTATTGAAGGGTACGCCGCAAAATCAATGGTCTGGATCGAATACGGTCTGCAGTCCGCCCATGACGAGACCCTGATCCGGATCAACCGGGGGCATGATTTAAAAACCTTTCAGGCCGCGGTGGAAGCCACGAAAAACCGGGGCATCAACATCTGCGTGCATGTCATTCTCGGGCTTCCCGGCGAATCCAGAGCTCAAATGATTGAAACCGCGAAAATCCTGGCCGGCATGGGAATCGACGGGCTCAAGATTCACCTGCTGTACGTGGTAAAAGGGACCCCCCTTGAGAACTGGTATCACAAAGGCGAATATACCTGCTTAACCCAGGCGGAATATGTGGACCTTGCCTGCAATTTTCTGGCCCACATCCCTAAACATGTGGTGATTCAAAGGATCACCGGAGATCCCCATCCGGAAGAGCTGGTGGCTCCGCTCTGGTCGCTGAAAAAGGCGGAAACTCTCGCCCTGATCCGCCGAACCCTTGCGAACCGGAACCTGCACCAGGGGATCTATGCCGGGGATTAGCCCTTGAAGGAGGACGAAAAGATTATGAGTCAAGACAGAGCAAGACTTTGTTTTAATGACACTGCTCTATGCGGCGGCTGAGGCGCCAAGCTGGGTCCGGGCGACCTGAAGGCGGACAATGAAACCCATTGCGGTTAAAACATTCTCGGCTTGCAGATGATTTCCCGAATCCGCAGATCAAAAAAGTCGGA
>CAZFWD010000166.1:0-7064 GCA_964522535.1 uncultured Desulfonema sp. | reverse complement strand
CCCCCTGCCCCACCCTCGGGCCCGCCGTCCCGTTGTTTCCCCAGCCCATGTTTTTTTTTTTTTGGGGATGCGGCGCGGCCCGCCTGCTCCGGCTGAAATATGAAGACGCGGCCCCGGCCGCCATGATCGGGGCCTCCAACCATTTCGAGGTGGCCATCGCCACCGCCACCATGCTCTTCGGCCTGTCGTCGGGCGCGGCCCTGGCCACGGTGGTCGGTGTCCTCATCGAGGTGCCGGTGATGCTCATGCTGGTCAAAATCTGTTTGAAAACTCAACACTGGTTTTACGAGGGGCAATAAATGAATCAAATTCTCATTATCGGCGGATCGGACGCGGGCATCAGCGCGGGATTGCGGGCCAGGGAAGTGGCCCCGGATGCGGACGTGACCGTGCTGGTGAAGGATGAATTCCCGAATTTCAGCATCTGCGGCCTGCCGTTTTATATCGGCGGCGAGGTGGAAGACTGGCCGCACCTGGCCCACCGTACTCATGATGATTTGCAGGAGGCCGGGCTTCGAATTCTGGTTCGTCATGAAGCAATCCAAATCCATCCCGAAGCCCACACGGTTGTTGCACGCAATGCCTCCGTATCTTCCGGTGAATTTTCATACGATCGATTGATTGTCGCCACGGGAGCGGCGTCCGCGCGCCCGCCGATACCCGGCTGTGATCTGCCCGGGGTGTTTTTCATGCGGTTCATGGGCGATGGATTGGCTGTCCGGGATTATCTGGAAAAATTTCGTCCCAGCCGAGCCGCCCTCATCGGCACCGGCTATATCGGCATGGAAATGGCCGACGCGCTGCATCGGCGGGGCATGGCCGTGACCCTGCTGGAAATGGCGGATTCCGTCATGCCGTCATTTGATGCGGAAATGGGCGCGCTGCTGCAAAAAGCCCTGATGGCGCAGGGCATCCGGGTGAAAACCGGCGTCAAAATTACGGAAATCGAAAAGCAGGCGGGGGCACTGATCGTCCGGGCCGGGGATGAAACGGCAGCGGAAGCGGATTTTATCCTGATCGCGGCCGGCGCAAAACCGTGCGTGGATCTGGCGGTCGAGGCGGGTATTGCTTTGGGCAAGTCCGGGGCCATCGCGGTGAATGAAAAAATGGAAACCAGCCTGCCGGACGTTTATGCCGCCGGTGATTGTGCTGAAACCCTCCACCGGCTCACTGGAAAATACGGGTACATGCCCCTGGGCACGACATCCCACAAGCAGGGGCGAGTCGCCGGGGAGAACGCAACCGGCGGAAATGCGGTTTTCAAGGGCGTGGTGGGCACCCAGTCCTTGAAAGTTTTTGACCGGATAGCAGCCCGGACCGGGTTCCGGAGCATGGAGGCCCGGGAACACGGGTTTGATCCGCTGTCGGTGGACATGGAAACTCCAGACCACAAAGCGTATTACCCCGGATCATCCCCCATTCACATCCGTTTGACCGGGGACCGCGATACCGGACGGCTGTTGGGGGGGCAGATCATGGGGCGGCATGGCGCGGAAATTTCAAAGCGGATCGATATTATTGCGACCGCCTTGTTTTCGGAGATCACCATTTCTGATTTTGTTCATTTAGATTTGTCCTATACGCCGCCGTTGTCCTCACCGTGGGACCCGCTGCAGATGGCGGCCTTTAAATGGTTAACAGATTCTAAACGTTAAGGAGATTGTGTCATGCAATTGATTTGGAAAAAAGCGTCTATCTTTGTCTGGCTTATGGTTTTCGGGTTCGCATTTCCCTTTCAGGGTGTTTTTGCGGAAGATGCGGCCGATAGCGCGGCAACACAAATTCAAAAGCCGTTCCATTATCTTGTGGTCACGTATTTTCACACCACGTTGCGCTGCCCCACCTGTCACAAGATCGAGGAATATTCAAAAGACGCCGTGCATTTTAATTTTGAAGACGAATTGAAATCCGGCAAACTCGTCTGGCGGGTGATCAACGTGGAAGAACCGGAATATAAACATTTCGTGAAGGATTACCAGCTCTATTCCAAGCACCTGATCGTTTCAGAGATAAAAGACGGCAAGGAAGTTAGGTGGAAAGACCTGAAAGATGTCTGGCGGCTTGTAAGGGATGAAGTCAAATTTAATGACTATGTCAAAACCGAAATCAACGACTGGCTGAAGGAATAAACATGGAATTCGGCATGACCCAAATGTTTTCCGTTGTCTGGCTCGGCATTCTCACCTCCATCAGTCCATGCCCGCTGGCCACCAATATCGCGGCCACCACCTACATCGGCAGGCAGATCAACTCGCCCTACGCCACGGTGCTGGCGGCGATGGCCTATACCCTGGGCCGGACCCTGTCCTATGTGATCATCGCCAGCGCCATTATCGCGGGGCTTATTTCCATTCCAGGGGTCTCCATGTTTCTGCAAACCCACATGAACAAAATCCTGGGGCCGATTCTTTTCGGGACCGGCCTGTTCATTCTGGACCTGGTGCCGTTCAAACTGCCGGCCATGAGTTTGAACGGCGATCTGCTCAAGCGGCTGGGAGACAGCGGCATGCCCGGTGCGGTGGCCCTGGGTTTTCTTTTCGCCCTGGCGTTTTGCCCGGTATCCGCAGCCCTGTTTTTCGGCGGGGTCATCCCCTTGTCCCTGGAATCCCAGTCCCGGTTTTTCCTTCCCTTGCTTTACGGCTTCGGCACCGCTGCGCCGGTGATCGGGTTTGCGGTGATCATCGCCTGGAGCGCCCGCATCGCCGGGCTGTTTTTCAACCGTCTGGCCGTGTTCGAGCGCTGGTTCCGCCGCATCACCGGGGTGATGTTTGTGCTGGTGGGGGGGTATTTCTGTTTAAAGCACCTTTTCGGAATCATCAATTTTTAGGGGTGTAGGCGCTCATTTCAACTCAATTTTTTCAATGGCCTGCACGGATTTGATCCACCGGTCCGCCATGAGGTCATTCGGTACGATCAGAAAATACCGGCCTCCGTCTTCAATGGCGCTGCCGCTTTCCTGGTTTGCCAGCAGCATCCTTCGCCCGGCGGGGTTTAAAAAAATCTCCCCCCAGGAAAACACCGACCGGTAGTTGTCCGGAGCGGAAACCCGGAAAACAGTTGTCAGATCCGGTTTGACGCCGGCCAGGGTCAGCAGCTCGATAAAGGAAAACCCGGTGTAGCTCGGCGTGCCGTGAAACCCCTTGCCTTCGCCCACGGTGAAGAGATCCGCGCCAAGGCTTGAAATCCCTTTGTCCGCGAGGTCGTCAAAAACGGTTTTCTCAAGGTCCGGCCCGGTGATGCAAAATTCGGATGAGTACAGAGGTTCCTGCGGCTTTGTTTTGCCCTTCCAGTCAAGCTCCACGATTTTGATCTCCGTGACGCCCTCCAGGCAGCGGTCCGCATACTGGTCTTCGGTGATGACCAGCCGGGGAAAGCTCACGCTCCGGTTGCACCGGTCCATGACGGGTTCATACATTTCCGGCGGGTGGCAGGACTGGCAGGATTTGTGGGGCAGAATGGCTTGTCCGGTCCAGGCGATGAAAACAGAGCCCGGATTGCGGTAAAAAACCTCCCCCCAGGAAAGCGCCACCTGGGTCTGCGGGTTTTTGACGAGAATCGCCATATCCACCTGTTTTTGAAAGTCTTTGTCCTTTTTGACGATTTTGGCGGTCTTCAGAAGGGTGCGCAGGCAAACCCCTTTGAACCAGAAGACCCCGTTGAATTTATTGTCCGAGGTCACGTCGTTGCGCTGGCATTCGGTGGTCTGAAATCTTTGAAGGTCCTTTAGGGTTAGGACAAGCTCGTTTTCCACGGCCCCGGTGATTTTAAAACCCGGCGATGATTCGGCGTAAACGGATGCAGCGGCAAAACCGATGAGAACGGCCAAAATCCATGTGCGGCGCAACAGGCAACAGATTCGTTTCATTGTTTTCTCCTATTTTTATGTGGATAAAATGTATTCAACCCTGGGGTTTGGAATGGTTTAAGCAAGCCGGTCGGGAAACCCGGCCTGCCAGAATATAGGCTAGAAGGCAGAGGATCATCAGGGCATAGACCAGAAAAAAAGCCTCGTGGACCGGGTTTCGGGCAACAGCCAGAACAGCGCCCACGGAAGCATTTGAATGATTTTGCGCGACAAAAAACCGCCTCAGGGTCACCCGCAGGGAGCCGATTTTAAGAGGCGCCAGCATATGCACCCTTCCCCCTCCGATGGGCTTGTTGTTTTTCGTCAAAAGAACCTCAACATAGTTTTCTTGGATTTTAAACCGCTCTTGCGTCAGCGCCTCATGGGCGGCTTTTTTTTCTTTTTTTAAAAGTTCTGGATTCGGAACAAAACAGACCGACTCCAGCACAAGGCCGTACCCATCGGGCAGGGCAACCGCCTGGCCGGGGGTCATTTTGATCCATCCCTGTTTAAACCCCACCCCCATGTTTACCAAATGCCCCAGCAGAATGCCGATGATCAAAAGGTGCATGACAAACAGCAGAACCTGTTTGATCCTGCCGTTTGAAAAAATCCGCTTCCACAGGCCGGCGGCCAGGCAGAAAACGAGATTTACCAGCAGAGCCAGATTGAGCAGGCATAGAACCAGAAACCAGACCGCCAGCCACCGGTCTTGCTTGCCGGAGGAAAGCAGCCAGTCCAGCACCAGCCGGTCGTTGATTCGGTTAAAGGCCGTCTCGGAGCCGGGATATTCAGCCAGGACGATGCCCAGACTCATCCAGAAAAAAAGCGCCCCCAGCAGATAAAAGCAGAGGGAAAGCGAGGAAAGCCTTCTGATCAGTTGTTGTTTGTTTTCTTCCTTCATCGCTCAGTGCAGAAATAGAAAAAAAATCCCGGCGCAGGAAACCGCTCCGAAAATGTTTCTGGCCTGGGCCCGGCCAAAAAGGTTAGAAGGGATATGGAGGTTTAAGAGCAGCAGAAAAAAGATGGCGGTGGATTGAAAAAAGTTTCCGCTCCATCGCCAGGAATCCCCCCATCCTCTGAGGCACCAGACCGCACCTGAAAATTCACTGGCCAGAAAAAACAGGGTGCCGATCAGAAAAAGCAGATTCCCGTCTTTAATTTGATTTCTTTCCGAAAAGGATTCGACGCCGTCAATGGCCGCCGCGGCAAAGGCAATACCCGCATACAGCATGACCCCCGCAGAAACCAGGCTGAAGACAAAAAAGTCCTGCACCCAGGGGTCGGCGTACATGAAAAAGTCGGGGTTGAGCCGAATGGGCCAGAAAAACATAAGACCGCTTAAAAATGCCATCACGCCGCAGCAGACCGGCAACTCGGACAAGGTTGCGCTTGGCGGGTTTGTTTTTGTGAATGCGCTGATACTAAAACAGACCCCGGCCGTCCAGAGGATGGCGGTGACCGACTCAAACATGCCGTAAAGCGGCGGCCGGCGAGACGCCAGCACGATCATGGCCAGTTGAGCGGTGAGCAGGATCTGGCCGGCGAGAAAAACAGCTTGAGCGGCCTTTCGGCGCCGAGCCGCACCCAGGATAAAGGCCGTTACAAAACCGGCCGCGATCATGCCGTGAGCGATGGGAAACAGATCAGGAATCAGCGCGATCATGTGGTTTCAGGAAAATCGTTTTTCAACATTCAGTTAGAACTCCGCGCTGAGCCCGATCCGGTAGTTGATCCCCCAGCCCGGGAACCCGGGCTCCGCCTCGTAGTCCTCATCAAAGAGATTATCGACTTCGGCATAGAAGCTTATCCGGTCATCGTATTTTTTGCTGGCAAGCCGGGCATTGACGATAAAATATTTGTCGGTTCGGCTCACCTTTGTATCCGGATCGACGGTGGTGGGCAGCTCGGCATACATCTCATCCACATAAATCCCGCGAAGGTTCAGGTTGGCAAGCACCCTGGGGATGGTCAGGTCGCAGCCGATGCCGTACTTGTTTTCCGGCACCCCGATCACCCGGCCCGTGACCCGGTTGCTGCTCTCGTTTCTTGCGTCGTTGTAGGTGTAATCCAGTTGCATCCCGAAATAATCGCAGGGGCGGAAATGCAGGGCGGTTTCAAAACCGCGCATGGAGATCTCTTCCATATTGTCGTAAAACCCTGCCAGGGTGTCCTCCGCATCATAATAATCCCGGGAAATCCAGTCGGAAATATCATGGTAAAAGCCGGCCACTTCAAAACTCACCCAGTTACACAACTCATGCTTAAAGCCCAGGGTGTAGTTGATGCTTTCTTCCGATTTCAGGTCCGGGTTGCCGCCCTGGGAAGAATAAAGCTGGGAAAGGGTGGGGAATTTGGTCTTTTTCGCCACCGAGCCGAAAACCTCGCTCTTATCAAGGGTCCAGTTGAACCCGATCATGGGGTTGATCTCATCCTTAGTGCCCGGTTCATCCAAATCCGTCTGACCGGTTAAATTGCTGTCATCGTCAAAAACATAGTCCTCGGCTTCGGCGACGGTCCACCAGTCATAGCTGACCCCGGCAAAGACCGACAGCCCGCTGTCATTAAACCATTCCTGCTCCGTGCCCAAAGAGCCGGTGTAGGAAAAGTATTCATTGTAGGGCAGGTAGCTGTCGTCCCTGGCCTCGTGAAAGTCTCTTCGGTAATGGAAGGAAAAATGCCCCTTGTGCCAGTCGGCCGCAGAAAAATCGGCGATCAGGTTGCCGCCGACGATGTTATCCTTGTATTTGCTGACCGCGATTACGTCTTCAAAATTCGGGCCGTCATAGCTGACATATTCGTCTACGTGATCGTGATAGAAAAGTTTGCCCCGGAAGCTCAGGCTGTCGGAGATATCCTGCCGTCCGCTGAAATCAAACCCCCAGTCATCATAGGTGTCGAACCGGGCAAAGGTTGAAAAACCCGGCTCGTCCCCTTTTCGGGTAAAAATTCGGTATTCGTTGGTGGCCGGCGGATGCCCGAAATCGGATCGAATGGAGTGAAAGCTGACAAAATATTCCGAGGATTCGGTGGGAATCAGCCCGATCCGGCCCCAGAACTTATCCGTATCATAATCCGAGTTTTCACGGTACCCGCCGTCTTCATGAATCCCGTCCCTGTCCGGCATCTTTTTTGATCTTCGATACGCAATCTCAGGCTCGAAATCATGGGACATGCGCCATGCGTCCGACTCCCGGTGCACATAATTTAACCAGTAGTT
>CAZFWD010000165.1:0-5180 GCA_964522535.1 uncultured Desulfonema sp. | reverse complement strand
GACCACCGACCTTTTGAAAAAGGTGTTCGGCGCCGACAAATGATGAATTTTCCCATGACGGGGATTGCAATAATTTGCCCGTTGAACCGATTATAGAGGAAAAAAGGGCGGCCGAAAGGCTTTTATATGGAGGGGGGAACATGAGGCGCGCAGGACTTTTCTTTCTGATCATTCTGGCATGGTGGGCCCTGGTGGCATGCGTTGGGGCCGAGAACGAACAGCCCTCAAAGGATCGCTGGATGAAAGAGCGCGAAAAAATGGTGAAGCTCCAGATCGCGCATCGCGGGGTCAGGGACCCCCTTGTGCTGGCCGCCATGCGAGAGGTCGAGCGGCATCTGTTTGTGCCTGAGTCTTACCGGAACCAGGCCTACGCCGACTATCCGCTGCCCATCGGCGAAGGGCAGACGATTTCCCAGCCCTATATCGTGGCGCTGATGACCGAAGCGCTGGCGCTCAAGCGGTCGGACAGGGTGCTGGAGGTGGGCACGGGATCCGGATACCAGGCGGCGATTCTGGGGGAACTCTGCGAGAAGGTGTTTACCGTCGAAATCATAAAATCCCTGGGGGAGCGGTCAAAGACCCTTCTGGCGGAA
The DNA here is from genome assembly GCA_964522535.1 of uncultured Desulfonema sp. Classification (GTDB taxonomy): domain Bacteria; phylum Desulfobacterota; class Desulfobacteria; order Desulfobacterales; family Desulfosalsimonadaceae; genus DYLE01. Next base: position 4,587 of record CAZFWD010000165.1, on the reverse strand, counting down.
CTGGGATATGAAAATATTGAGGTGAAGGTCGGCGACGGGTATCAGGGATGGCCGGAACACGCGCCCTTTGACGCGATTATCGTGACCTGTTCGCCTACCCATGTGCCGCAGCCCCTGAAGGAGCAACTGGCCGAAGGCGGCCGCATGGTAATTCCGGTGGGGGAGCAGGGGGTGCAGGACCTGGTGATTCTGAAAAAACAGGACAACCGGCTTCATATCGACATGATCCTGCCGGTGCGGTTCGTGCCCATGGTGGATGAGAAGGGTGCGGCGTATTAAAGAGTTATTCATTTATTCATGACCGTCCCTACTACTTCTTCGGTTTGTTCTTTACCCAGCATGACGGCCAGCCATCGGGTATCCTCGTTGCCGGTAAGGGCGATTTTCAAAATCATGGTGAGCGGCACCGAAAGCAGCATCCCGACCGGCCCGAGCACCCATCCCCAGAAGACCAGTGAGAGGAATACCACCAGGGTCGAAAGCCCGAGGCGGCCGCCCATCAACCGGGGTTCAAGCAGGTTGCCGATAAGGATGTTGATCACCATGTATCCGGCGACCGCCAAAAGGGTATGAACCAGATCAAGCTGAACAAGCGCCAGCAGGACCGCCGGCACGGCGGCGATAATCGATCCGATGTTGGGAATATAGTTGAATAAAAATGCCACCAGCCCCCATAAAATGGCGTAATCGACCCCGATCAGGGCCAACCAGAACCAGATCAGCATGCCGGTGGCAAGGCTCAGCAGGGTTTTTAATACCAGATAACGGTTGATGCTCTGGCTCACCTGGCTGAGGTTTGCCAGGGATTTCTCCGGCGCTTTTATGGCCGACCGGATTTTATTCGGAAACCCGGCGGCTTCCAGAAGGATAAAGATCACGGTCAGAAGGATTAAAAAGGCGTTGGTCAACACCCCGCCCAGGGCGGTCAGGGTCTTTCCGGCCATCTGCATGGCGATTCCGGGATTGAGATGCTGCCGGACCATCTGCTCGGTGATTTGAATTCCCCGCTCGTTCAGCCAGATCTGAAGACCCATGGTCTTGGCGATCAGCATCTCCCGGTATTCGGGCAGCGCATTGGTAAAGTCATTGATCGATCCGCCCACAAAGTGAGCAATCAGATAGCCGACAGCCACCATAAAGGTGATGATCAGGATAATGGCGATGACCGTGGGGATTTTTTTCCGCTGCATCCAAAAAAGCGGCGGGGTGAAAATGATCGCGATAAAAACCGCCAGAAAAAACGGCACGAGGATGTTGGCGGCGGCCCTCATGCCGGCAATAATAATCACAAAACAAGCCGCCGTGATCATCATGACCACGGCATGCGGCATTTCCTGCCTTTGCTGGGTTTCCATGGGGTCTTATTCTCCTTGATCGGGCCTTTCACCCTTTTATCGCTGTGGTTGTTTTGCCGTGCTGGCGCCTGACTGTTTGCGCCGTCAAAAATCCGCCGGCGAGTCGGCTTCCCCGGCATCCGGCAGTTCCAGCATTTTAATGGGCTGCACGGCGTTTCCGGCGATCCCTTTGATGGAACTATACATGAAACTGGTGTTTAAAAGGACCTTCTGAATCTGCTTTTCCCGCTTTTTCCAGATCCCCATCATGGCCCGTTTTTCAGACTCCAGGTCCGTGCTCATCTGCGAAAAACCCTCCACAATGGCTTCGATCTGAAGCTTGAATTCATTGCTTGTCAGATAGTCATAGAGCATCGCCATCTTGTCGCCCCTGTTTTCCTGGGAGGCCACGGCGCCGCTGATCTGAATGATGGATTCCCGCAACACCAGGCAAAGCCCTTTAAATTCCTCAAAACTACAGATCCACACCCCGTCCTTGAGCCCCATCCGATCCATGTCCCTGGGCATGGCCTCGGTGACGAGGACCCCGATGTTCGCGCCCTTATCCCGCATGTCCTCCTTGAATTTTTCAACCCAGGAGGGCTGAAACTCCTTTGTCCGCTTGCTTTCATAATAAATCGCGCCGCAGTTTTGCCTTGACCGGGTATTCACCACCTGAAGACAGTCGCCGCCCCGGGCGCCTTTTTTGATCTCGGTAATCGTATCCAAGGGAAAGCTTGCGGAAAGCCACTCCTCAATGGCAAGCTCCTGAACCTCCCCCTGGAGCTGAACCGAACCCTGGTCGGCTTTGCGCTGGGCCTCCTGCAACTGCTTTTTAAGCTGCTCGATGAGGTGTTCCCTTTCGGCGATCTTGAGCCCCACCCTTTCCTCCTCGGATCTTCGAATCTTTTCCTTTTCCTCCCGAATCCGGTCGTTTATCCTTTTTTCAGCCTCGGCCTCCACCGCTTCCTTTAATTCATCCTTTTCCCTCTGCAACCGGGCGATCTCGGCCTTGGCCCGGTTAAACTCCTTAAGCTGGCCGGATTTTTCCGTGAGTTCCTTCTCCAGGGCCTTTAGCTGTTCGTTTTGCTCTTCCCGGATTTTTGCGGTCAGCTCCTTTTCAAGCCGCTGTTTTTCGAATTTTAGGATTTTTTGAACCCCCTCCTGAACCTGTTTTTCAAGCGACTGTTTTTCCTTTTCAAGGGTTCCCCTTGCCTTCTCCAATTCGGCAAACCGGCTTGACAGCTTTTTCTTTTCCGCATCCAGTTCAAGGCTGAATCGTTTTTTTAAATCCGCTTCCAGCTGATGATAAAGAATTTCATTGACGTCGATCTCTGTCCCGCAGTTGGGGCATCTGATTTTACTCTCCTGGTTTTTCATGATATGTTGCCTTTCGTCAGTGCGTTGCGATGACGGCTTGATCCCCCGATTGCTTCCGGACCCATCCCCACACCGCAAAAACGGGGTCTGAAACCTTTCGCTCGCTGATATGCTTATCATCTTTCGGCCTGGGAAAACCTTGCACCGATTCCGTGTGCAGGTCCTCAAAGGCGCCGGTCTTTAGGTAATAATCCAGCACAAGCCCGAGCCTTTCAAACCGATGCAGTTTCTGCCAGGGCCGAATCTGCATGCCGGGGCCGTTTTGCGCCACCATCTCCGCGATATCCCGAACCTCCCCCGAATACCCTTTGTTGGGTTCCAGGTCTTTAACGCGCACGGCCTGCAGCGTCAGCGGGTATCGGGCCAGCCGGTGGTTGGCATCCGCGACCAGCTCGCCGTTTTCCGCTTGGATCACTCGAAAGGGCTTTTGAGTCCTAGGATAACAGTTTAAAGCGGTCCAGGCAAACCCCTGGGGATAAAACCTTCCCAGCCTGGGGAGAATGCGATCGCCTTCGGTCTCCGCCTCAAAGGCGCTCTCGTGAAAAGGGATGATTCGGTTTTTTTCAAAGGCGTCCACCAGGATTCCGGGCGCAAAGCTTTTCTCGCAGCCTTCGTTCTTTTCTAGAGAAGAGACCTGACGGGCCATGTCCTGGGGAAAAATATCCCGGCGCAGATCGATGCCATTAGCAAAATACCGGTCCATATGTGCGGCCCAGGGGCTCTGCCATTTGAGTGAAAACGCTATGGATATCTGCTGATTAACATGCATGGTGACAAGACATCAATACTTTATGGCTTCGTAAAAATCCAATTTATTTTAAAGCACGACCTTGCAGATCCTTTTGCAGAGATCAGAGGGCCTTCCCACAGGGGTTTTATCAAGGCTCAGCAGAGGAACGGCGCCGATCAGGGAATTGGTTAAAATCACCTCGTCCGCCGAAAACAGGTCCTCGGGCATCAGTTTTCGATGCGTAAGCCGAAACCCCCAGCGGGTCAGGCGGGCGATCACCTGCTGCTCCATGATCCCGAAAAGGCAATGCGTGGATTTGGGGCGGATCAACTTTTTTCCCTTGATCACCAGAAGGTTTGCGGTGTTGGTTTCCGATACGCTTCCGTCCGGGTTTAAAATCAGCGCCTCATCCGCGCCCCTTTCTTCGGCCCACCGGCGGGCAAGAAAATAATACAGGTAATTTAAAGTCTTATGATCGGCAAGCGGGGTCTGGCGGGGATGAGGGTAGGCGGCAAGATCAAGCCCGCCCTTTTCTTTTATGGCCGGCCGCATTGCATAGGGGCTTGCCGTAACCGCCAGGCTGTGGCGCAAGGGGTGTGCCCCACCTTCTCCATAACCGGCCATGATCTTGACCACGGCGGTTTGACAAAGCAGATTGTTCTTTTCCGCCACCTGCCGAATCACCTCATTCCAGGTGATGTCCGGCACCGGGGTCTGAAACAGCGCTCGCCAGGCGGCGTAAAACCTCTGAATATGCGGCTTCAGGTACGCGGCCGTTCCCTTGTTCATCCGAATGGTCTCAAAAAAACCATAGCCATACTGAAACCCCAGATCCCCGATGGAAATTTTGGCCTCGGGTTTTGGAACCAGGGCGCCGTTTATCCAGACAAATGCCTTTGCTCCGGTTTTTGGGTTTGCGGATTTTAAGGTTTCCAACAAAGACCGGGCCTTGTGAAGGGTCTCGACGTACTCGTCTTCCGGATTCGAGTCATACACCACCCCGCCGCCGGCTGAAAAAAAGATTTTGTCATGAAAGATGGTCGCCGTGCGGATGGCGATGGACAGGTCCAGGGTGTCGTGAAAACCGATGTACCCGATGGAGCCGGTATAGACATGCCGCCTGACGGGCTCCAGCTCGTCGAT
>CAZFWD010000164.1:0-4839 GCA_964522535.1 uncultured Desulfonema sp. | reverse complement strand
AACGGTTATGTGGCGGCCGATTCCCTAGACGGCCGGACCCCGGCCATGCGGTTTTTCGAAAACGGGTATGATCCGCTTCGGGCCGGGGAGTCCCGGGTGCTGGTGTCCACCTGTGAGGACAGCCCGGTTCCCGGGGAGGTGGTGTTCCGGGTCTTTAAATGGATGCTGGCAAACGGGTTTTACGACGGCACCTGGCAAGAGCTGTTTGCGAAGGAGGCCGTGGACGCGGGGGTCTGCCTGATCGCCGGGTCCTCCCCGGAACTTTCCGGGATCTGCGGGGACAACGTGTATCTGGGGGTGGCCGATTACGGGGCGGCCGAGGGGCATGTTCCTTCGCTTTCCGGGATCGTGTATGGCGATTTAAATAAAAACAGCCTGTTTGACCCGGGGGAAGGGCTTTTTGGGGTTCCTGTCACCATCCGGCGCATCGATGCCCCGGGGTTGCGTCTATCCGTTTCCACCAATCCGGCGGGCGGTTTTTCAACCCCCCTGGAGCCGGGTAAGTACCGGATCGAGGCGGATTTTACGGGGGAAACCCCCCTGATTTCCTGGGTGAGTATTAATACGGACAGTGCGGCCAATGCCTGGGTGGTGTTTAAGGCGTTTTAAACTAAAAATTTTTAAAAATCAAGGCGGACAGGGCTTGACAAGACGGATACGGGTAGGGTAGTGTAATTCAAAAATTTATAAAAAAACATCAAAAGCAGGAAATTCAAAGGGGGTGATCGGCAGGGGACAAGACAGGAAAGACAGGTTATGGACAAACGTATTCAAAAGAAAAAAACGTCTTTTTTTAAAAAACAAATAACCCAACGCACAACCGGTTCTAGCAACCAACCCAATAACTTAAAAATGAAGGAGGAAAGTCAATGAAAAAGCTTATTACGATTTTGGCCGCAACAGCCCTGGTGTTCGGGTTCGGCGGCATGGCCTAGGCAGCCGATGTGCCCGCCATCACCTGCGAGACGGACCCGGGGTACATCGACCGCGGGTGCGAGCAGAGCGGTGAGGAGAAGGACCCGGATTTTGGGCAGGCACAAAACGATGTCTGTTTTCCTTTTGACTACGAGGATTTCGGCCAAGTAGATGTAGCTCTTTTTCCTAATTGTTTAGAAGAACCACTTTTTCCAGATTCTTATTGTGCAGAGGGATCAAAGGGCGACTTCCACCGCGCTATGGTCGAGATCTGCGATTGCATCGATGCCGGGGTATGGACAGGTCTTTTTGCGGGGGATACCGTGGACATCTCCATGGAGATTCTAGTGGGCGATTCCGCTGAAACCGCAACCAGCGGGGACAACGGGGTGTACTGGGCTGAGGATATCGATTCCATTGCCCTGGCGACTTACCCGGACCCGGAGGGCACAGACGAATTCCTAAATGGTTTTGGCTGTGATGATAACGTTTGTACACCCGATCAGGGCAAAGGGTTTAAGGGCTTGTGGACATATTCGCCCACCGGAGATATACCTCTTGAAGGACCGGATACTCGTTGCACTATTGATATGGATGAGGACGGCGACGCAGACAGTCTGGATCGCCACCGGGTATACAAGTTCCGCGCGAGCTCTTCTCAGGATCCAGGAACTCATGGTTACGTGGTCACCACGGACGATGCGGATAACAGCAAAGACCACTGGTGGATCGATATTCCGTGGATGCGGGTGGATCCGATTAAAGTTGATTCAGGCGACACGGTCTGGGTTGAAATCTGCCTGACCCCCGGGGGTTCTGGCGGCGGGGTGTGCGGCTCCTGCGAGGGGTGCTGCTTTAAGGTCAAGATCGGAAAGCTCTGCTGTCCAGAAGTAGATCCGGATTATTATTGCCTGTATCCTTACTTCCCCCAGCTCAATGATGAAGACTGGTGGTCGGGTATGACCATTGTCAACCAGACGGGAACAGCCGGAACCGCGACCATCTACTACTATGAGAATGATGGGGATACCGCTTCGCTGGATGTGACCGTGGGCGCCCATAGAATCGTGACGGTCACCTGGCTGGATATGCTGGCAGGCCTCGAGTTGGATCAAGAGGGGACCCTGGGGGACAACCCGTTTTACCTGAAGGTTGTGGCTGATTTTCTGGCCCAGGGCTTTGCCATGATGGGCGAGAAGGACGGTGGCAAGACCCAGGGGTATATCCCGATCTGCTGTGGCTTCTGTCCCTGTGACTAAAAACAGCAGTCGAATGTAGTCGAGTCAATTTGATATAAACATGAAAAAAAATACGGGGAAAGAGCGGCTCTTTCCCCGTATTTTCGTGTTTAGGCGGCTGTTTTTTTAAACATTCAGAAATTTACCTTATTTTATTTTTTCCCGGACGCAGCTCATGCGAAAGAGAATTTCTTATACGGCGATAGGGGTTTTTCTCCTATTTGCGTTTTTCGTCCCGAATCGGGTGTCCGCCGATCCCTATCAGCCTTCCGCGACGGTCTGCATCCTATCGATGCAAACCCCTGAAGCGGGCATGGCCAGTGGGTCCAATACGGCAACATGGCGGGTTGAACCCGGTATCACCGAAAACCGGCTGCCGCGGCTCTCCTTTTACCGCGAAGGCGGCGCGTCCCCGGTCTGTGATCTGGTCTTCCACGATGGCGGCAGGCGGATTGAAGCGAGCGGCGTCTTTCCCGAAGCGGCAAAGCTTCAGGCCGAGGGGCTGCTTCTTTTCCCGGGTTTTCCGGTCCCCTGTGATGTACTGCCCCTGGAGACGATAAAAAACAGCGCCGGTTCGAAAATCTTTGAAATCCGCCGGACATCCGGAGGCCGAAGGTTTGTGGACCGGATCGAGATCGCGAGCGCGGGTTGCGATCTGGCGGACGCGGTGAAAAACGGATGGATTCAGGAAACCGCCGGGATCTCCGATGACCTGTTTTGGGTGCAGGCGACCGATTTAAGGACCGGCGCTGTCCTGGTCAAACAGTTGTGGTCTTCGGGCGGCTTGTGGTGGCTCTATGCGGAGACCCCGTATTGCCGGTCCTGGCGGATGCCGTAAATGATGTCTCGATGAGGATCAGGGTGCTCATGGGATCACAAAACAGTTGCCGAAGCATGGTTTTTGGGGTTTTTCTGGGGCTGGTTTTCGTGCTGGCCACGGTTTTTTCTTTTTTTGGAGACGCGGATGCGGAGGTTTACGAGGCCGAGCAGATCCCCTGGTCCGGGTACTGGTGGCCTTATCAATATGGCGGTCTTGCCACGGGGTGGGATTACCGGGGGCACCCGGCACCCCTGGAAAAGTACCTGCTGCTCACCTCCGGAACGGCCTCCGGCCCCCTGATCGACTGGTACCTGGATCACTACTATGATCCCGAGGCCGAGCCCTGGTGGGGGCTTTGCCACGCCTGGGCCAGGGCCTCGGTGACGGAGAGCTACGAGATCCTGCCGTCTTCGGAAAACAACATCGTTTTTCGGGTGGGGGACAAAAAAGGGCTTTTGACCCTCTGCCATGACAATGACCTGTGTTCCTGGGAATTCGGGGATGATCCGGTCCGCTTTCATTTCTGGCTGCTGGAGTATATTTACGGCCAGAAAAAGGCCTTTACCGCAGACCTGGATCCCGGCGAAGAGGTGTGGTATTTTTCCATTTACCGCTATGACATGAGCGTTTTTCAAAACGGGTCCATTGAGTCGGTGACGGTGAAGGTGACCTACGCCCATGACAGCGTGCCGCCGGATTACATGGGCACCGCGTCCAAAACAAAAACCTACACCTATGACCTGACCCTGAACGAACAGGGGGAGATCATCGGCGGTGAGTGGACGGGCGGCAGCGTCAACGATCATCCGGACATCCTGATTTTTCCCATCAGCTCGGCGACCTCCTGCCCCTATATTGACTGCGATGAGGTCCGCCGAGTCGCCCAGGCCCAAGACGATGAATTCGAGGCCCCGGGCAACGCGGTGGCCACCCTTGATCCGGGCACCTATCATCTGGTGCTTCTGGATAAGGACCGGTACCGACTGGAAGGGTCGCCCGGCGATACCGCGTATATTCAGGTAAAAAGAGAGGACGCCACCGATACGGACCTGGCGGTCACGATGGTTGACGCCGGTGACAGTCCGGTTGTTGAAGACCTGCTGGCGTTCAGGGAATCCGACCATACCTACCAGATTTGGATGGAGAACCCGCCGTATATCCTGACTTTGAGCTTTGCCGATTACACCGAGCCGGATATTTACACCCTGTCCTATGATCTGGAAAAGGCCTTTCGCCAGAAGGTCCCGTCCATTCCCAAGGACGGGAAATGGATGGGTTTCGGGCTGACCAACGCGGGGGATGATATGGCGGAGGAGATTTATCTGGTGACCCGCAACCAGGAGGAGGGCATCCCCCTGCAGACCGTATACGGCCCGGTGAATTTAAACCCCGGGGAAAAACGGGTGCTCAGCCTGACCGATCTCACATGGCGCGACCATGAGTATGCGGATATGGACGGGCTGGAAATGCTGTCCAGGCAGCCGGTAAGTTTTATCAGCCTTTACGGCCTTCCCAATCAGGCCCTGGCCGGTTTTGTTCAGCAGGAGGCCAGGGGAACCCGCCTGGTGTTTCCGGATGTTTTTTCATCGGGTTTTACCAGCAGGACCATTAAAGATGTCGTGCTCAATGAGTCTTATATCGAGGATGCGCCGGTGACGCTGTTGGTTTATTCGCAGTCGGGCGAACTGCTGTTTGAAGAATCCGCGACTGTTTTCGCCGGGGCAAGCCTTGAACTGACCCGGCTCAGCAACCCCTTCGGCTCCATACCCGAAGGGGCGTGGCTTGAGGTGGTCTCCACGGATTTCGTGGAGATTTCCGGATATGCGTATTTAAAGAACACCACCGGCAACCTGAATGCCCTGGAAA